>NZ_BBTF01000033.1:0-41685 GCF_000876115.1 Acinetobacter sp. NBRC 110496 | reverse complement strand
GCGCTCATCACACATTGATTCATTGTTATACTCTCTTTAATGCTCTGATTTAGCTAAAAGCGAATAGATTCTTCGTATGAGCTGTAACTTAAAGAGAACAACTTAAAACAATATTAAAGCACTAGATGGATATAAAGATTAAAACGTTAAGTGAACATCTATGCTCCATTTCCACCATATTTCATCTAGATTATGAACAAATCACCCCATTGATGTTGGTTTGAGTTTTCGAATCCGAGGCCATAATTGACAGTGCAATGGCGTCAACAACTCTGCTCAATGATCCACTAGCTGCACTCACAATATTCTGCATTGAATCATTATGATCCTGTATCGGTTGACTAAAGCTCATCCGACACGCCAACTGCTGATTTTGATTTGAATTTTGATCCAAAGTGATATTGGGATCATTACGTTTAATAATCCAAGCCACAGCGACCTCTACATTTTTCTTGGTAGCATCAGCAGTGACAACATCAAAATGGGAAAAATCAGTCGCAACCCGATAAGACACTTTACCGCCTGCCATACCGCTATTATAACGATCGACCGCGCCAAGCTTTTGCTGCAAACCGGCTGACAAATTGTCTCTTAACTCCGCACCCAACGTTGAGGTCCAGCGCTCGTTCTCTAAAATTCGTGATTTACCCGCAGCATCCTGCACTACGATCGGCGCACGATTGATACGATCAGGCAAACCAACAGGCAGAACCTCGATCACACGCACCTTCGAATTTGCCAAAGGTGAGACTTTGCTTGCCAAGGTATAATAATTTGGCGTAGGCGTACTTGAACATGCAGCCAACAATAAAGCCATGGACAAGAGACTGATTTTCGATGAAACCATCAATAGTGGTTTGACTGTGCTGTTGATCATTTCTTGTCTGCCTCTGTTTTTTTACCACGAATCAATGATTCAGGATGCTGTTCAATATAATCCGCCATTAATTGCAAGGATGCGGCTGCTCTGGTCATTTGTTGTAAAGCTTTACGCACATCCTGTTGCATCGGCGCGTCACTAGATAAAATCGACTCACTAGATTGCATGGTTTTACGCACATCATTCAGTGTCGCTTGCAAGCCCGGTGCAACTTTGCCATCCAACTGTTTCACCAACTTGTCGGTTGACTCAATGGTGGTATTCATATTCTTAAGTGTCTTACGAACATCCTGCCCAATCTCTTCGAGTGGGAACTTACTGACTTTATCGGCAATTTGTGAAACTTGCGCCTGTAAACCGCTCAACTCTGTTGCAGTAGTTGGCACTTCGGCACGTCCATCTGCATGCATAATTAAAGATGCAGCTTTAGCTTTTGGAAACTTATCAAAAGCAATATAGTTCTGGCCTGTTAATAAATTACCCGTCCGCATCTGCGCGCGCCAGCCTTTTTCAATGAAGTATTTAAAAATTTCACCATCTGGATCCAGCTCTTTACCGTGGGCCAAACGCGATGGATAAATCACTGCATCCACGCGCATTCTTAAATGCGTATAAGACTGATCAAACTCAACATTGATTGATTTGACATTACCAATCTCAATCCCCATAAAGTCAATCGGTGCGCCAGCCGTTAAGCCGCGTAGCGAATGATCAAAGTACATAATAATTGGACGTGGTTTACCATCTGGTTCTTTCATTGCCTCTTTGCGGGAATCAGACAAAGTAAAATAGCTGTTGTCAGGTGCGATAACTCCTGCCGAATTTTCTGGATAACCAAATGCAATCCCACCAGCCACAATACTGGCAAGCGATTGGGTATCTAAATTAAATCCAGATGCATTTAAAGTCACATCGACACCGCTGGCCTGCCAGAAACGGGCATCCGTTGTCACAAATTTATCGTAGGGCGATTGAATAAAAGTTTGCAATTCCACACTTTTACCATCTGCCGCTAATTTATAAGCCGTAATCTGCCCGACATTAATTCGACGATAATAAATCGGTGCACCAATATCCAATGAACCTAAATCTTGTGCTTTGAGGAAAAAAACTTTACCAGGGATATCCGAAGACACCACAGGTGGTACTTCCAGCCCTGTAAAATTCTCTTGTTTTTGCTCTGCTTTTCCACCATCGACTTCAATATAGGCCCCAGACAATAAAGTATCGATACCCGAAATCCCACCAGTTCCTACTCTGGGTCTCACCACCCAGAAGCGTGAATCTTTGGCTGCAAAATTACTGGCATCTTTGCGTAGTTCGATTTTGGCAATAACATGTGAACGATCATCTGAAAGATCAATCTGGCGAACCAAACCAATATCGACCTGTTTATAACGCACAGTGGTTTTACCCGCAACTAAGCCCTCTGCGGTACGGAAAGACACTTCAATGGTTGGACCTGTATCGAGGACAGCTTTGGCCGCCAGTGAAATCCCAATTAAAAGCGCAACAAAGGGAACCAGCCAAATCAATGCAGGTCGCCAACGCCCTTTCTTTTTTTCTGGCTCGGCAAATACTGCATCGTTCTGAGTTAACTCGATTGAGTTCTCTTCAGTATTTTGGCTATTGTGTGTATTTTCTGACATAGTGATCATTCTTTTATTGGTCAAAAATAGGACAATTCATCTTAACTTTTCAATGGATGAACAACGCTTGCTTTTAACTGCTTGGGTATCTGGCTGTCCATCTGCTGCGCCTTGAAATAATTGTCCCAAATAATTCTGGGGTCGAAACTGAGAGAAGCAAGCATGGTTAATACTACAACGGCACCAAAGGCGACTGCACCGGGTCCTGCCAAAATAGTGGCCAGTGACTGAATTTGAATCAATGCAGTCAGCAATGCAACCACAAAAACATCGATCATAGACCACCGTCCAATAAACTCAACAATACGGTACATCAGTGCACATTGTTCAGGGGTAAAATGCCATTTGGAGGAGGATTGCATATATACCGAAACCAATAAAAAAATCAGAATCAGTAATTTTAAAATCGGAATAAAGATACTGGCCATAAAAATCACCGCAGCGACCAAATAATCACTATTTTGCCAAAAATAAATCACGCCACTGATAATAGTATCTTGCTGACGGCCCAATAAAGAATCGGTAACGGTCATCGGAAGAACATTGGCAGGGATATATAAAATCGCAGCAGCAACCACCAAGGCAAACGTACGGTTTAAACTTTCTGGCTTGCGTGAATGCAACACACTTTTACATCGGGTGCAGTGTGCATGCCCATGTTGATTGGCATGAGCATCAACTTGGTTAAGTAATCCACAACAATGGCATTGAACTAGACCGATATCTTTTGCCCGAATATAGTTTTTAACCTGCAAATCAACATCTGAAAGCTGTTCTACAATTGAAAAGGTTTCGGAGTTCTGATCTTGGTCCTGCTTCATCCCAAACTCCTATCCACTTCATTCCAGAGATCTTTAATCTTAAGTGAGGCAATATAGACCAAAAGTACGCTGAGCAAGGTAAAGGCCCAGAGTGCAATGCCTGGAATAACTGTCACCATTCCTACCAGTTTAACCAATGTTACCAGTACACCGATTAAAAACACTTCCACCATTCCCCATGTCCGAAACAGGAACAATATACGCAGTGCAGGAATTAAATATGCAGGTCTACGTTTCCAGAAACTAATACAAGCAAGAACATAGCTGAGTAATAACAATTCAATCAAAGGCACAATAAAGGTGGTAATTAGAATCAGCACACCGACCAAGGCACGATCAATATGAAACATGGTCCATGCTGCACCCATTAAGGTGGTTTGTGAGGTATTGCCTTGCAACTCAACAATCACAATGGGAAAGCTGTTCGCAATCACAAAAACAATCAATGCAGTTAATACCAAGGCCAGCAAAGACGAAAATGAACGGCTTCTTCGATACAACTCTGCCCCACAACAGGTGCAGTAAGCTCGCTCATTGGGTAAAAGATCAATCTTACGGTAAATTGCATCGCATTCTTCACAAGCTGCTAATTCACTTAAGATGACTTTTTGGCCTATTGCTAAAGGCTGATTATTTTTATTCGCCATGCAGTCATGCCCATTTCAAAGACTCGCTATGATTAAAAAAACCGACTTAAGTTCTGTTATACCGCTTATTTTTGTAATCACAACGCATCATGGTCATTCTTACACAATATATAAACAAATTATCTAAATCAATTCAATGATCTAATCACACAAGTTTACTGATGAATACGGTATTGTGCATCCCTACGTACAATAAAAAAAAACGAATAAAATTGCACAACTACCGCAATCTTACTCGTCTAGTCTTTTTTAAATAATATTATGATTTAACTAATTTTTTCTTTATAAAACATATAGTAGCTTGCATAGCACGCGATAATGAACAAAATACAACAGATAAAGCCAACCTGCATCGATGGGTCTGTGACCATACTAATACAGGTAATCACACAAAATAGGCCACCTAAAATCGGTGTTAATGGAAATAATGGCGCAGCAAACTTAAGATCTTTCACTGTTTTGCCTGATTTAATCCATTGTCTGCGAAAATTAAACTGGCATACACAAATCGAAATCCACACCACTACCATCGTAAAGGCAGCAACCCCCAATAAATTCTTGAAAATTGTTTCAGGTGCAAAATGTTCCGATAACAGACCTGGAATTGCCCCAAACATGGTCACAATAATCGCAACAATTGGTGTTCCGGAGCGGGTTAATTTGGAGAAAACTTTCGGTAACTGATTCTTTGCCGAGAGTGACCACATCATACGTGATGCAGCAAATAAACCCGAGTTCGCTGCGGATAAAAGTGCAGTAATAATAACAAAACGGATGATATCTTCTGCATATGCGATGCCAATATAATTAAATACCGTAACGAATGGACTATTACTCACGCTATTTGAATTAAGGCCCGCCAGTTCAAAAGGAAGGAGTGCGCAGATCACCACAATGGTACCGACAAAGAAAATCAATAAGCGCCAAATTGCAGCATTGATTGCCTTGGGTACCGTTTTTGCTGGCTCTTCTGCCTCACCTGCTGCAACCCCAATCAATTCAGTTCCCGAAAAGGCAAAATTTACAATCAACATTGTTGCAAAAATTGGAAAAATACCATGGGGAAACCAGCCGTGTTCAGTGAGCTTACTAAATAATGGTGCAGACTCATGCCCATGATAAGAAATAAAGCCAAAGATCGCAGCTAAGCCTAAACCAATAAAACAGATAATGGTCAGCACTTTAACCAAGGATAACCAGAATTCAGACTCAGCAAATAATCGAGTAGAACTGACATTCAAACTAAAGACCAACCCAGCAAACAGCAAAGTCCATGTCCACATCGAAACGGAAGGAAACCACTCCTGCATCAGCAATGCCGCAGCGGTAAATTCAGTCCCTAAAGTTGCGGTCCAAGTCAACCAATATAACCAAGTAATCATATAGCCTGTGCCTGGTCCAATATATGTTCTGGCATACTCACCAAATGAACCAGAAACAGGCATATGTACAGCCAATTCACCCAAACATAACATGACCATATAGGCGATTACGCCACCCAGAAAATAGGAAATAATTGCACCAACGGGACCCGCCTGAGAAATGACATCACCAGAACCTAGAAACAATCCGGTTCCGATTGCTCCACCCAATGAAATCATGACCAAATGACGTTTGGTCATGGCACGTTTTAAGGGTTTTCCAGCCTCGATCTCGGCACTAGAAAAGCCCGATGCGCTGGTTACCTCTTGCTGCGGTACATATGACCCACTCAGGATTTCTCCTGATGAAAATGTCTTTTCATTATTGTTACTCATACACGGTCACTCCAAGTGTATATATGACAACCTATCCTTGCTATTTCACTTTCATAAAAAAATGAATATCTAAACGATCTTATTTGACGCGTTTTGTTTTACTGAACATCCATATTCAAACTCCATTTATGTCGATTTCCTGTTGACATCTACGCAGTGACCCTGCCGAGATTTATACCATTTCTGTTAAAATTAAGCCTGCCCGAAGCCCTACCTTTACCTTCGGATTAGGAAATAAGATCCAGACTTGCTGATCGTGTACCACATAATCACCTGCCTGTTGAGTTGCAATTACCTGATCTTTCTGAAAAGACGAGAAGTTTGGTGCATCGGCACCGAGTTGCAACTGAAAATCGTCACTTTGCTTTAAAATTGAATCCACGACTTTAAATTGGTGAATCGCGTCTTTTTGCCGAACAGGTAATGCTTGATCTGACAACACAGCACGCAACATCTGATCAGTACTGGAAAATTCAGATAGATCATTGGCACCAAAGGGTTTCGCTTTACCTAATTCCAAAGTACTACTCGCAGCCTGAAAACGTTCAGCAGTAAAATGAGTAAAAGTTTTACCCGCCGCATTGTGATAGACCAATGCATCCAAATCAGCGGCATTCAGACTTTGAATCAAAAAATCATCATAAGGATGTGTTTGGTAAGGAAATAAGGCAAATACTGGCAATAACGATGTACGAATCGCGGTATGCAAATCATAATGATAGCGCTGACTCGCTGGACTGCTCTGCTGAAAAAACTGTGCTGTGACTTGCTCTAAATGTGCTGCTCGTTCAGTTTCCTGATCCTGAATTAAATGCTGATATGCACCACAGAACATGCGGTTCATATCATTCTCTAAATAACGTACCCCATGACGGATTGCTTCAGGATTACCCAAAACGAAAAGTACCTGCACTGCAAGTACTAAACGCTCAGCAAATAAGTCATGAATGATCTGATCCAATAGCTCGATGGGTGCAGTTTCATTGCCATGAATGCCTGCCGAAAGTACGATGGTTTTGCCATAGCCAGTCTTGGGTGTACATTGCAATAGCCCTTCACCTAGCCACTGCCATGTAAATCCTGCTATTTCACCTTGCATCTGCACTGGTATTTGCTGCGCGAGTGTCAACGCCAATAGATCAACCATGTACTTTCATCCTTAAAAGCTGTTATTGAAGGTTTTATCTCTGGAAGTGATAAACCGAACCTAATGCCAAAATTTTTGTGAGCTCATCCAGTGCCGTACGGCTCTCAATCAATAAACTTGGATCAGCCAGATCATCCTGCGTTAATTCATCACGATAATGCTGATCCACCCACTGATTTAAGGTTTTGAACAAAGCATCATTCATAAACAAGTTCGGATTTACGGCATTCAGTTCAGCTTCATTCACAGCAACCCGCAATCTCAAACATGCTGGTCCACCGCCATTACGCATACTTTCACGCAAATCAAACACCTTAATGTCATCAATTGGCGTTCCCATTTGAATCATGTCAGTCAAATAGCTCCATACGGCTTGGTTTTGACGTGATTCTTCTGGTACCACAATGCTCATGCCACCATCAGCACGCGTTAAAATCTGGCTATTAAATAGATACGTTGAAACCGCATCTTCTACCGTCACACGATTGTCTGGTACTTCAATCGAAATAAACTCTTGCTCGATCCCCGTCATTTTTCTACGGATGTCATCCAAGGCCGCAGCCTGATTCAAAAATGCCTGTTGATGATGGAATAACACCTGCTGATTACTCACGGCGATCACGTCGTTATGAAATACACCTTGATCAATCACATCTGGATTCTGCTGTATGAACACTGTGCGTTTCGCATCTAAACGATGTAAACGTGCAATTGCTTCACTTGCCTCACGGGTTTGACGCGCAGGAAATTTCTGCGGTGCAACCGTTCCACCCAGTTGCTGTTGTCCATAGACAAAAACCTGTACACCTGCCTGATCGTATGCGCCACCAAGACGGTTATGATTGGCTGCACCTTCATCCCCAAATAAAGCTGCTTCTGGCAAGGCTTCATGGTGCGCGAAATATACATCATTATTGAACATGGCTTGAAGAATACGGGTGGTCGTATGATGCTCAATTGATCGATGAAACTTATTATTTAAGTTTGCCGCAGTAAAATGCATACGCCCATCAGCACTATCTGCCGATGGAGACACCGTACATGAGTTGGCGGTCCACATCGATGATGCTGAACTCAGTGATGACAATAAGGCTGGCGCAGTACGCATGGCTTGGGTAATGACATCAATATCACTGCCGGTAAAGCCCAAACGGCGCAGCGTTGGCACATGTGGGCGTTCTTGTGGTGCAAATACCCCTTGCTTGAGACCTAAATCCGCAAGCGCCTTCATTTTTTTCAAGCCTTGTTTTGCGGCTAATTTCGGATTTGATGCATTATTACGGTTTTTAGTCGATGCAACATTACCGAATGATAAGCCTGCATAATGGTGCGTCGGCCCAACCAAACCATCAAAATTGATTTCATAACCTGACATGTTCTTCTCCCTGTGTCCCGATACCCGCTGACTTACAGCACAATGCCCGGTGATAATTTTGAAGGTAAGCTAACGCCCTCACTTTCCAGTGATGCCATTGGCCACGCGCTATAATCTGCGGCATAGAAGGCACTGGCACGGTGGTTACCCGAAGCACCGACCCCACCAAAAGGTGCTGCACTTGAAGCACCTGTCAATGGCTTATTCCAGTTCACAATCCCCGCACGTGCCTCAATCAGTACACGCTCAAACAAATCACGGTCAGATGAAACCAAACCTACGGCCAAACCAAAACGGGTGTTATTGGCAATGTTTAAGGCCTCATCAAAATTGTGGTAACGATAAATTGTAGTAAGTGGTCCAAAGTATTCATCATCAGGAATGGCATTGACTTGCGTTACATCTAAAATGCCAGCAGTGAGTAATGAGCTGTCTGCTTGTGGACGTGTCATTTCTAACAGCGGTTTGGCACCCAGAGCAATCAATTTGCTTTGTGCCGCTAACATTTGTTCAGCCGCATGTGCAGAAATGACCCCACCCATAAACGGTTGTGGTTCAGCATTCCACGCCCCCACCACCAGATTTTTAGCCACATCCACAAAACGTTGAATGAAGGCATCTCCATTGGCACCTTGCTTGACAATAATACGGCGCGCACAAGTACAACGTTGCCCCGCAGAAACAAAAGCAGACTGGATTGCTAAGTTCACTACGGCATCAATATCACTGGCTTCATCAATAATCAGGGCATTATTACCGCCCATTTCCAAAGCAAGAATTTTTTCAGGCGCACCAGCCATTTGCTTATGCAAGTGATAACCCGTATTGGCACTACCGGTAAACAGTAAACCATCAATCTGTTCAGCGGCAGCCAATGCCTCTCCAGTACTACGTCCACCTTGTACAATATTCAGCACACCTTTTGGCAGACCTGCCTGTTGCCATAATTTTGCAGTTTCTTCAGCCGTCCAAGGTGTGAGTTCACTTGGCTTAAATACCACCGTATTACCTGCAATCAATGCAGGAACAATATGACCATTGGGCAAATGACCCGGAAAGTTATAAGGACCAAATACCGCAAGTACACCGTGTGGACGATGACGTAAAGAAGCAATCCCGTCTGGCATTTCAGTTTCACTAAAACCCGTACGTTGATGATAGGCGCGAATCGAAATCGCCACTTTACCAACCATCGATTGTACTTCAGTCAAAGTTTCCCAAAGCGGTTTACTGGTTTCCTGACTAATCACTTCAGCCAATTGGGTTTTATTCTGTTCAACTAAAGCAGCAAAACGTTCAATAATCGCAATACGATCTTCCAGTGCTAAGCGTGCCCATGCCGGGAAAGCCTGTCTTGCTGCATCACACGCCTGATTCACATCAGCTTGGCTTGCTTCATGTCCCACCCAAATTTGCTGATTGTTAACGGGGTTTGTTTTTTGAAATGCGGCTCCTTGTCCTTGGACCCAAGCACCATCAATCAATAATGTACCTTGTGACATTAGTTGTTCTCCATTTTTTCTAATGCTAAAACGCGCACTTCATCCTGTTCATTGACATTCAGAGCTTGAGCTTGTGCAACTGTTAATTGCAACGTATCGCTCTCGCTGACTTTGTTCATCATCAGCAACACGCAGTAATCTTTATATTGGTCGTTGGCAACCAAGTAATGTGTTTCTGTGGTTTCAACTTGCTCAACAATGCTGACTTTGAGCAAACGGCTTTCATTCACTGCCCGTAAATCGGCAGTATTGGCTTCCAAGGTTGGACCTGCATCAAAAATATCGACATAGCCTTGATATTTAAGACCTTCTGACATCAACACCTTTGCTGCTGGCAGGGTATGTGGATGTACTTCTGCAATCACCCGACGAGCCTCTAAGCTCAGCAAGTCTACGTAGACGGGAAATCTTGGCATCAGTTCCGCAATAAAGACTTTCTGTCCAGTTCCACTTAAATAATCCGCAGCCGCAAAATCCATATTAAAAAATAGGTTGCCTAACGAATCCCAAAATGGTGAATGCCCATTTTGATCAGAAAAGCCCCGCATTTCAGCAATCAGTCTTTCTTCAAAAAAACTACGGAATGCTGCAATAAACAGAAAACGAATTTTAGATAAAAACTTACCGTTCTGATTTTTGCGATATTCAGGGTCAAGGAACAAAGTACACAGTTCACTACAGCCCGTATGGTCATTACTTAAAAACAAGGTGTCAAAAGCCTTATATACATTTAAAGCTTTAGATGCATGCACCTGCTTTGCCACACGAAAGTTGTAAAAGGGCTCATTCAATCCAACAGCGACTTCAATTGCACTGACACCCACAATTTTGTGAATGCTGGTGTCTTCCAATACAAACAGATAACTTGCCTCACACTTTTCGGCTAAGCCATCCAAAGTGCGAGTGGTACGTGTAATACGTTCAGCCAAGATGTCTTTATTTGGGGGTAAGGAAGTCAGACCAATGCCAGACTCCCCCGCTCGTTGCGCTAAACGATAAATATCATCTAAGTCCCGATGCGCTGCATGTCGAACAATCATCATGGGCAGATGCTCACGGCAGACTTAGAGACGTGCTAATGCACGGGTAAAACGGTTTAGACCTTCATCAATATCCTGTTGTGGAATGATCAGTGAAGGAGTAAAACGAACCACATCGGCGCCCGCAACCAAAGCCAGTAATCCTTCTTCACCCGCCAGTGTAACGATATTTTTGGCTTTGCCTGCATGCTCATCTTTCAGCACACAGCCAATCAATAGACCTTGCCCACGAATTTCTTTGAACAATCCATATTCCGCATTGATTTTATTTAGGGCATCAATGAAATATTGATGACGTTGTTTAACGCCGTCTAAGACTTCAGGCGTATTGATCAATTCAAATACCGCACCTGCCACCGCACAAGCCAATGGGTTACCACCATAGGTGGTCCCGTGATCGCCTACTGCATACATGTTGGCATAGTGGTCTGTGGTGATCATTGCACCAATTGGAAAACCACCACCCAATGCTTTTGCCGTGGTTAAAATATCAGGCGTAACACCCGTGTTCATGTAGGCATATAAGGAACCTGTACGACCAACACCAGTTTGTACCTCATCAAAAATCAGTACCGCACCTTTTTCATCACAGAGTGCACGTAAACCTTTTAAGAACTCAATATTTGCAGGAAGAACACCGCCTTCACCTTGAATCGGTTCTACAATCACCGCACAGGTGTTGTCAGTAATTACGGCTTTCGCAGCTTCAAGATCATTAAAAGCAGTATGTTCAATGCCACCTGGTAAAGGTGCAAAATCTTGAGAATATTTTGGCTGACCGCCCGCTGTTACGGTAAATAAGGTACGACCATGAAAGGCATTTTTAAAGGCTACGATCTGGTTCTTATTTGCATTGCCACTGAGTAAACCCACTTTACGCGCCAGTTTTAATGCGGCTTCATTGGCTTCGGCACCAGAGTTACAGAAAAAGACCTTATCGGCAAAAGTGCTGTCGACCAATTGTTTCGCGAGGCGTAATACTGGTTCATTGGTATAACCATTGCCGATATGCCACAATTTTTGCGCTTGCTCAGTCAAGGCTTTTACTGCAACAGGATGTGCATGGCCTAAAGCATTTACCGCGATCCCACCTGCAAAATCAATATATTCTTTATCGTTTTGATCCCACAGACGTGAACCTTCGCCACGCACTAAAATGAAATTTGCCGGGGCAAAAACGGGAACCATCCACTCATTAAAGTTACTACGTGTAATTGCGACTTCGCTCATTTTATTTACTCACTTCCTGTTTAATCTTCAGGCTTGTTGAATGCTCAACAAGCCCTTTACTTTCATTTTTTGAATTGCTTAACCTGGGAAAATACCGCGCTCTTTGCGCGCTTTCAGAATACGCTCACAGGCCAAGATATATGCTGCTGTCCGCAAGCTACATTCTTTCTGTGCTGCAGTATTCCAGACATCAGCAATGGCTTGGATCATCAGTTTGTCTAGACGTTCATTGATCTCGTCTTCGCTCCAGAAGTAACTCGCCATATCTTGAACCCATTCAAAATAACTGACGGTTACACCACCTGCGTTACAGATCACATCAGGTACAACGGTAATGTCACGACTGACAAACACGTCATCGGCTTCTGGATAAGTTGGGCCGTTGGCGCCTTCAAGTACGATTTTGGCTTTTAGTTTTTGTGCGCGTTCAACGGTAATCTGACTTTCTAATGCTGCTGGAATCAGGATGTCCATCTCGACCGTCCAGAATTCCTCATCTGAAATCACGGTTGAATCTGCAAAGCCCTTCACTCCACCAGTTTCCACCACATGTTTTTGTAGTGCTTTTACATCCAGGCCTTCTGCATTAAAAATCGTGCCTGTGTGGTCTTGTACCGCAACAATTTTTGCACCTGCATGGCTAAACAAATAGGCTGCTTCATTGCCCACGTTACCAAAGCCTTGTACAGCGACTTTGCTGCCTTCAACAGGTAATTTAATACGTTCTGCAACTTGCATACCCGTTACAAATACACCGCGGCCTGTGGCACGAACGCGGCCAAGTGAACCACCTAAATGTACAGGTTTGCCTGTTACCACACCCGTGACGGTATGACCTTTAATACTTGAATAGGTATCCATCATCCAGCCCATGATGTTGGCATTGGTACCAACATCGGGTGCAGGAATATCAATTTGTGGACCAATAATTGGGCTGATTTCACTGGTAAAACGGCGGGTTAAACGTTCTAATTCACGTGGTGAAAGCTCTTTTGGATTCACGCGAATACCACCTTTAGCCCCACCGAATGGTAAATTAAGTACCGCGGTTTTAATGGTCATCCATGCAGACAATGCCATGACTTCGTTCAATTCAACATCTTGATGATAACGAATACCGCCTTTACCTGGACCACGTGATAAATTGTGTTGTACGCGATAACCTTCAAAATGACGGATTGAGCCATCATCCATTACGATTGGTACATCGACAATTAGGGTACGTTTTGGCGTTTTCAGTGTATTGACAAAGTTGCTGAGGTCGGCATCCAAATAAGGTGCCACTCGATCGACCTGAGTGAGAAAAGTTTGCCAAGCACTGCCATTTTGAGCCGCATATGATAAAGACATCATCTATTCCTTAATTAATCCATTGTCCCTGTTGTTCACAGATTCCCTTTGTTTCAGGGCATCCTACCCCATCCTCCTTGGTGTGCATTTTTGTTCTTTTCTGCAAAAGTAAAAATGCTTGGGGTGCTGTATAGTCATTATTATTAAGAATCAAATTGATTCACAAAATTTGTTATAATGATTAAAATGAATTATTTTTTATCACTTTGCTAATAGTAAATATCAAAATGAACAATATCGATCATATTATATTAGGATTACTCAAAGACAATGCACGGATGTCAATTACCGACTTAGCAGCAAAAACACGTGTGTCACGCGCCACAGTACAAAAGCGAATTGAATACATGGAGTCCACGGGTGTCATCACAGGTTATACAGTACGGTTCCGTCCAAATGCAGAGAAGAATATTATCCGGGCCTGGATGAATATTATGGTGGAAGGTACACGGGCTCAGGCTGTTATTCGGGAGTTGCGCCTAGAGTCCGCTGTGGAACGTCTACATACCACTAATGGCAAGTGGGATCTGCTGGTGGAACTCCAATCCGACAGCTTAGAGAATTTCGATAAAGCATTGGAACGAATCCGAAATATTTCAGGCATTTATAATAGTGAAACCAGCATTTTACTCTCCACCTACAAAACCTAAAAAAAGGGACTCTATTCAGAGTCCCTTTTTTGTATCAGCTCATGGCTTAATAACTGACACGGCGATAACTACGATATTCAGGTGTCCAGAAATTATCTTCAATCGCTTGTTTCAAGACATCATTGCTCAACGGTACTGCCAAGCCATCAGCCATGGCCGCTTTTGCTACTTTAAAAGCAATAAATTTTGACACTTGTTGAATATCATTGATATTCGGCAATAAGTCTGCTGCTGCATTTTTCAAACGTGGTGAACAATCGGCCAAGGCGGTACTTGCAGCCATCAACATCGAATCGCTGATATGAGTTGCGCCACATGCAATCACGCCTAAACCAATCCCTGGGAAAATATAGGAGTTATTGCATTGTGCAATGCTATATATCTTACCTTGGTAATAGACGGGTGCAAATGGACTGCCTGTTGCCACAATTGCAGCACCTTGGGTCCACTCGATAATATCTTTTGGCTGTGCTTCAACCTGTGAGGTCGGGTTCGACAAAGGCAACACAATCGGATGTTTATAGTATTTGGCTAAGGTTTTGATCACTTCTTCACTAAACAGGCCAGCCTGACCAGAAACACCAATCAAGATACTCGGTTTGGCATTTTTCACCACATCCAATAAAGCGACATTGTCACCGCTATATTCCCAAGTCGCAATTGCATCGACAGGTGTTGCCAGTTTTTGCTGGAAGTTGAGTAAATTCGGTTGCTGATCGGTCATCAATCCAAAACGATCCACCATAAAGATACGTGAACGTGCTTCGTGATCACTCAGACCTTCATCCATCATTTGTCTGACGATCTGTTCTGCAATCCCGCAACCTGCTGAACCTGCTCCGACAAAAGTAACGGTTTGGTCTTTCAATTGTTTGCCTTGCGCGCGCGATGCGGCAATCAAGGTCGCAACCGTCACTGCGGCAGTGCCCTGAATGTCATCATTGAAACAACAAATTTTATCGCGGTATTGAGTCAATAAAGGCATAGCATTGGTTTGTGCAAAATCTTCGAACTGAATCAACACATCTGGCCAGCGTTGACGCACTGCCGTAATAATTTGCTCAACAAATTCATAATATTGCTCGCCACGAATACGTGGCTGTTTCCAACCCATATAGATTGGGTCATCCAGCAATTCTTGGTTATTGGTTCCGACATCAATGGTAATCGGTAAGGTATAGGCAGGACTAATCCCCCCACATGCGGTATAGAGCGACAATTTACCAATTGGAATGCCCATGCCACCAATACCCTGATCGCCTAGACCTAAAATACGCTCACCATCGGTAATCACAATCACCTTAACGTTTTTCTTGTTGACGTTATGGATAATTTGATCGATGTATTGACGTTCTGGATAGGAAATAAAAATACCACGATGGCGACGGTAGATATCCGAAAAGCGCTGACAAGCTTCGCCAACGGTAGGCGTATAAATGATCGGCAGCATTTCATCTAAATGCTGACTCAATAAATTATAGAACAGCGTTTCATTGGTATCTTGAATATTTCGCAAATAAATATGCTTATTCAAGTCGCTATCGAATGAAAGGTACTGTTGATACGAACGCTGGGTCTGCTCTTCAATATTCTCAATATTGTATGGAACGAGGCCATGTAAGTTAAAATTCTCGCGTTCTTCTTCAGAAAATGCAGAGCCTTTATTTAGCAGAGGGAGTTCTAAAAGAGCATTTCCAGCATAGTGAATATATAAAGGTTTTTTGGTTTTACTCGGGTTCACAGACATACCTGACTCTTTAGACTCTCTCTCAAATGTACGAAAAATGGATTGGCTGAAGCACTTTAAAAAAGGCTTTGGCATGGGCAATAATTTACACCAATCCGAGCCCGAAGCCGAATAATCTGACAGTATGTAAAGTGATTCAACATTTAGTAAATAAATAGTAGTGCCTATTTTGGATCATTTTTTAACCTTCCATGCAACATTTTGAATTATTTTTGCAACATTGAGACTTAAATTGTAGTGAAATCGTTTGATACACGGTTTAACACAAATGAAAGCCTGACCCTCAGCCAGCATAGGCCATTTATCCAACTTACTGTTTTTGCTCTATCCTGCTTTGTTATTTGCCCGATTGTGTAATGAACAAAATGATAGATCGATCAATAAAACAAGATTCACAGCCATTAAACCCTCTAAAACACTACAAAATAGGACAATCTTTCTCAATCTCTTGCAAATAAGCCTCAATTTTATATGATTTTGAGTGAAAGCATTGCTCTCCCAATAACCTCCTTGTTTAACAGTGAGCAATGCCTTCACCCATAAAAATCAAACAAATGAAAGATGAAATGATGTGTCCAAATTACAACGGAAAATATTATCAATATATAAGCATTGATTAGAGGATTCTTCAATTTTGATCCTTATTGTCATTTGCTTGATAATTATAAAAATTATCACTATTTTGATACATACCCATCATCATTTGAATTTGAAGTATGTTCAATCAAGTAAACACCTAGTTATTTTCTTGTTCAAATTCCTGAATCGCTTCTTTTGCAATCCGGAAACTGTCTACCGCAGCTGGCACACCACAGTAAATTGCAACCTGTAACAGTACTTCACGGATTTTTTCTTTTGGCACACCATTTCGTAACGCACCTTTGACATGAAGTTTAAGTTCATGCGGACGATTGAGCGCTGAAATCATAGCCAGATTAATCATGCTGCGTTCTGGTTTACTTAATTCCTCACGCCCCCAGACGGCTCCCCAACAATATTCTGTGACTAATTCCTGTAAAGGTAAGTTAAAGTCATCCGCATTATTGATTGAATTATTGACGTAGCTTTCCCCAAGCACCTGTTTACGGATCGCTAAACCTTTTTCAAACTTTTCATTGCTCATGGATTCAATCCTCCAAATAAGGTGTATTTGATTTCAAGATAATCTTCGATGCCGTATTTTGAGCCTTCTCGGCCTAAACCTGAATGTTTAATCCCCCCAAAAGGAGCAACTTCATTGGAAATCAGGCCTTTATTAATTCCTACCATACCATATTCAAGTTGCTCGCTCATGCGCCATGCTCGTCCTAAATCCTTGGTATAACAATAAGCAGCTAGACCAAACTCCGTCGCATTCGCCATATCTAACGCCTGCTGTTCCGTTTCAAATTTAAAAACTGCGGCTAAAGGCCCAAAGGTTTCCTGAGTTGCAACATCCATTTTAGTTGTTGCATCGGCAATAATCGTCGGTTCATAAAAAAGCTCTCCCGCCTGATGACGCTTGCCTCCCGTAATTAAACGTCCTGCTTTGGCTAAAGCATCTGCAACATGTGCTTCAACTTTCTTCACGGCATTGGTATTAATTAAAGGGCCAATTTCATTTCCAGCTTCGAGTCCATTACCAATTGCAAAAGCATTCACTTTGGCACTTAATGCGGTAATGAAGCGTTCATAAATGCCATCCTGAACCAGAAAACGATTTACACAAACACAGGTTTGCCCAGCATTGCGATATTTAGCAATCAATGCCCCTTCAATCGCGGCATCCAGATCGGCATCATCAAACACAATAAACGGCGCATTGCCACCCAACTCGAGAGAGACTTTCTTCAAGGTCTGAGCTGAACGCTGGTAAAGTAATTTCCCCACAGGCGTGGAGCCAGTGAACGTGAACTTGCGTACATCATCACTTTCAAAAATCGCATCACCTATGGTCACGGCATCACCCGTGATGACACTAAAAATTTCTGCTGGAATACCGGCCTGAATAGCAAGATCAACCAAAGCCAAAGCCGTAAAAGGTGTTTCTGGAGCAGGTTTTACAATACAAGGACATCCTGCTGCCAAAGCAGGTGCAACTTTACGGGTAATCATAGCTGCTGGAAAATTCCACGGGGTAATCGCGGCAATGACACCTATCGGCTGCTTGCTCACAATAATACGTGCATCAGGATATGGGCTTGGAATAGTATCCCCATAGACTCGCTTTGCTTCCTCTGCAAACCATTCTACAAAGCTGGCCGCGTATAGGATTTCTCCTCTTGCCTCTGCTAAAGGTTTGCCCTGTTCACTGGTTAAAATAAATGCCAGCTCATCAGCATGTGCGACCATGAGATCAAACCATTTCTTTAAAATAATGGAACGATCTTTGGCTGTCTTATTTTTCCATGTTGCCCAATGCTTCACAGCAGCCTGAATTGCACGATCCGCTTCAGCTTTCCCCATATTCGGCACAGTACCAATCATTTCTTGTGTCGCAGGATTATAAATCTCTGAAGTTTGCTGGTTGTCAGCATCACACCACTGTCCAGCAATAAGCGCTTGTTGGTGGAATAATTGCATTTGTTGAAGTTGCATACACGTTATCCTGTATCGGCGTTGGAATAGGTCAACAGATGATGAAAAATCTGGAAACTATTCCATTTTGTATTATGGCATACCAAATAAATCTTGAAAAAAATTTTCGGTCGCCCGAATTTGATGACTCATCCTAAAAATAATAGAACAATGTCAGGTTTAATAATTTGTTCCACTTCCCATCATCCCCCCGCGCCAGTGAGCCTTGAGTACCACCAATAAAGGGATCATTTTTACTCATGATATATTCAGCAACCAAAGAAAGCTGTTTATGGTCGATTGCGACACCCAGAATATTACGGGTTGAATCTTGTGCACCAGCCTGATCTTTGTTGTAACGGCTATGCATGAAATAAGGCGTAATATTGCCAATCTGTTTGACATCTTTAAAGGCATAGCCAATATCAGCCGTATAATACGTTGCTTTGTTGGCAACATAATATTCGCTGTCGTATGAACCCATTAATGAAGCTGCAGAGTCAAATGAGTCTTTATTCGTGACATCATTTTTCCCACCCGTTAATGTGAGTCCCAGATTGCCATAATTAAATTTGCTAAATAATGCCCAGGCGTTACGTCTTCCTGTTTTAGACATCGTTTTATTTTCAATTTCCGAAGTCCAGTAAGAGCCGCCAACTTGGGTGCTTAAGCCAGTTAACCCTAAAGAGATATCTTGCGTTATACGCCCCACCCACATATTTTTTTCCTGTAGATCGCTTTTACTACTGTCATTTGAGCTCACATAATTGGCCGTATAGCGTCCAGAGTCTCGCGTACTTCCTTCGTAATGACCTGCATCTGTAGCAAAATA
Source organism: Acinetobacter sp. NBRC 110496 (assembly GCF_000876115.1). Taxonomy (NCBI): domain Bacteria; kingdom Pseudomonadati; phylum Pseudomonadota; class Gammaproteobacteria; order Moraxellales; family Moraxellaceae; genus Acinetobacter; species Acinetobacter sp. NBRC 110496. The sequence goes on along the minus strand of NZ_BBTF01000033.1, from coordinate 22,502 downwards.
ACCTACATCAAATTGAGTCGCGCTCGGTAATTCAAAGTGATAATTTAAACCAAGGTTATGCACATCTTCTAAACCTGCTGTGGTATTGATACTGCCATATAAGCTATTTCCCCAGAACCGTGCAGGCCCAAAAGGAATGGATTGCATACCCACCACCACTTGATCAGTCTGATTCAGATGATAGCCAACATAAGCATCAATCAAACTCGAAAAATCACATAAGGTATCGTACTGATAGCAACGATATTCAGCATGTCCAAATAACTGCCCACGTTCATAGTCCAGTTTTAACTGTGCTGCATCAAAACGTATTTTATGTTCAGATGCTGCTTCACCAAAATCCTTATCTTGATAATTGGCACGTACATAACCCGATATCGTCAACTTGCCTGCATCGGCTGTCGCGTCTCCAAAGCTGATCCCCGCATAACTTGACGAAATCATGCCCAGCAAAGCGGTGATTACAGCGAACTGCAAATCAATTTTTTTCATATTTTGATTCCTTTCTCATCCAGTTCCGCTTATGCATTTGCATTGCATGCAGGACGATTACACTTAATCTTTCCGAGATTAAAGGCGTAATACACCACGAAGCTCACCACCAAACCAATCACCCATGAAATATCAACATCAGGAACGATATTGGCAAATGGCCCCGTAAAGAAAGCATTGGTGAGGAAAGGAATCTGAATCACGATACCTAAGAAATAGGCGATTAAGGCTTTGGTATGGAATTTCCCGTAAATGCCGCCGTCCTGAGCAAAAATAGATGGAATATCATAAGATTTCTTATTGATGACATAGAAGTCCAGCAAGTTAATCGAAACCCAAGGAACCAGAATAAATAACAAGGCAAAAATGATATTGAGGAAGAAACTGATAAAGTTGCTCGAAGCCCACAGTGCAGTAAAGGTCGCCAGAATTAAAACAATAATGGACAAACTGATACGCACATTTTTACTTGGCATCCACTGCCCCGCAAAAGTTTGAATCGAGGTGATACAAGACAGCACCGCACCATATAAATTCATGGCATTGTGTCCGATAATATTACACAGGAATAAAATCATCAGCACATAGCCAAATAGCCCTGTTCCAGATTTAACGGCTTCCATGGCATCTGTAGTCGAGCCAATACTCACCGCAACCGTTCCAAAGCTCATCGCAAAGATCGTACCAAGCGCAGCACCTAAATAGGTATAAATAAAGGGCTTATAAATCCCGATACTTTTAGGTAAATATCTCGAATAATCTGAGGTATAAGGTGAGAAACTGATTTGCCAGACCGCACATAAACCAAACATGGCAAACCAGCCTTTCAGGTTAAACGATCCTTTTGCCAAGACCTCTGCGTTGATATGCGGAATCATGATCATGAGGCCGATTAACAATGCCCCCCCCATAAACCAAGTACCAATTTTGTTGAACTTATGAATCAGGTGATAGCCCACAATCCCGATTGTTGTTGCAGCGATCGCACCCATCACCGTCGCAGTTGAAATAGGAATCGCTGGCACAACGGTATGCAATGTTTTCCCAGAAAGAATAATATTGGAAATAAAAAAACCGAGATAAATTAATGTGGTAAACAATACAACCAATAACGCACCATAACGTCCAAACTGTGCACGGCTCTGAATCATTTGGGGAATACCCACCTGTGGTCCCTGCGCTGAAGTCAGTGCCAGAATAGCTGAACCAAAAAAATGACCACAACAAATTGCGATCAACGCACTGATCAGACTTAACTTAAAGGTTAACATGGACATTGCACCGGTAATCACAGCCAAAGGTGCAATATTGGTACAAAACCACAAGGTAAATAAGTCCCGCACTTTTCCGTGACGTTCTGAAGGATCAACATAATCAATTGAATGACTTTCTATCGCGAAAGCATTTTTTTCATTTTGGCTCATATCCTTAATCTCTCTTTGAGGAACTCATTTCCTCAATATCAATTCGTGAGAGTAAACGTAGGTTTCACAACCTGCCTTGCCAGTGCCATATCCTGATGACCTGACATTTATTTCTGTTTTTTTCAGCTCATCGTTGAGCGATATGCATGAAAGCTCAGGAAAAAGATAAAAGAGCTTTGGTCGACGCATGGGGCATGCTCAACAAAAACTGGCTTTTCTCACTCAGCTTGGAATTTATGGAATTTCTGCGTTCTGCATTCTCATGTTTTCATCCTTGAAATAGAAATCCTGAACTCGACCTTTTGCAGCGTTATCGCATCACAAAAGGATCATCAATCGGTTGATCCGAGGTACGCAACCAGACCGTTTTTGTAGTGGTGTAATCCAGTACGGCATCAGAGCCGCCTTCACGACCATGACCAGATAAACCATGACCGCCAAAAGGTGCCAGTGGAGAAACGGCGCGATAAGTATTCAACCAGACAATGCCTGAACGAATGGCTTTGGTCATACGATGCGCGCGGTTTAAGTTGTTAGTAAACACACCTGCTGCCAGTCCATAAGGGGTATTGTTGGCTTTTTGAACCGCTTCTGCTTCGCTACTAAAACTCACCACAGACAAGACTGGCCCAAATAACTCAGTCATGACGCAATCTGCCTGCGGAACATCGCTACAATCCAGAATCGTTGGAGGATAGTAATATCCTGCTCTTGGCAATGATTTTCCGCCTGTTAATAATTTCGCCCCTTGCTGAATTGAGCTAGCAACGACCTGCTCAATTTTTTCACGCTGACCTAATGTGCATAAGGGTCCATATTCCGTTGCCATGTCTTCAGGCAAACCAATCTTAATGGTTTGTACCCGCTCAATCAGACGCTGCACAAACTCATCTTTAATACTTGCTTCAACCAGTAAACGTGAACCTGCAACACAACTCTGTCCTGTTGCCGCAAAAATTGCAGCAACTTGAGCATTAACCGCACTTTGCAGATCCGCATCAGCAAATACAATAAAAGGAGATTTCCCACCTAACTCAAGCGATACTTTTGCCAGATTTTCAGCAGAATTACGGACAATATGCCGTGCTGTTTCAGGACCTCCAGTAAATGCCACATGTGCAACATCTGGATGACTGCTTAACACTGCACCGCATTCAGGGCCAAACCCTGTAATGACATTGACCACACCTGCAGGAAAACCTGCTTCATGCACTAAGCGTGCAAAAGCCAGTAACGGTGCTGGACCCTCTTCTGATGCTTTCAGTACAACTGTACATCCAGCAGCCAAAGCCGGCCCCAGTTTTACCGCAGAAAGAAAAAGCTGACTATTCCATGGCACAATCGCTGCAATTACCCCGACAGGTTCGCGGATTGTCCAAGCCTGCATATCCTGCTTATCAATCGGTAAATAACTGCCTTCAAGCTTATCGGCAATCCCTGCATAATAACGATAATACTCAGCGACATAGGCAATTTGGCTCGATGTTTCACGAATAATTTTACCAGTATCACTGGTTTCATATTGAGCCAGTTGAGGCGCCGCTTTTTCGACTAGGTCAGCAAGCTTATATAACAATTTTCCACGCTGCGAGGCTGTTAAACCTGCCCAGGCACTATCTTGTAAAGCCTGTGATGCCGCAGCAACTGCTCTATTCACTTCATCTATACGTGCTTCAGGCATTTTGGCCCAAACTTGCCCCGTTGCCGGATTGATACTGTCAAACTGGGCAGAACCGTCTTCAAATTGACCATTAATATATAACTGGAATTGAGAAGTCATGCTCTTCTCTCCTATGCAAATGCAGGCATCACGTCATTGATCATACGAACTAACGAAGCTTTTTTACGTTCAAAGCTCATTCCTGTATCAATCCAGAATGAATATTCGTTATATCCCATCGCCTCATAGGCTTTTAAACGGTCAATCACTTCCTGTGCTTGACCAATCACGTTGTTTTGACGCATTGCTTCTGGTGTATAGAAAGGATGTTGAGCCATTTCTTCTTTACTGATAGGTGCAATGAGACCTTGATTAATTTCACGCTCATTTTTAAACCATGCACCAAAATAGTTATAGAATGCATTAATTTCATCTGCTGCAACTTGTGCGTCTTCTTCACTATCAGCGACATAAGTATGGCGCAATAACATAATTTCAGGACGTGGTACATCTGCAAACTTTTCACAAGCGGCATTAAAATGTCCCATCAATTTTTCGACTTCATCATCGCCAAAGTGCAATGGAGTCACTTGCACATTACACCCATTTTCAACTGCACACTCATGGCTATTCGGATCACGCGCCGCCACCCAAATTGGTGGATGGGGTTGTTGCAATGGTTGAGGTGCAGAGGTAGTTTTTGGGAACTGCCAAAACTCACCATTATGCTCATAATCGCCTTTCCATAGGTTCTTCACTGCAGGAATCATTTCACGCATACGCTGACCTGCACCCCATGCATCCATACCTGGCATCATTCGTTCATATTCAAATGAATAAGCCCCACGTGCGATACCGATATCTAAACGACCATTACTAATAATGTCCGTCATAGCTGCTTCACCTGCAAGTTTAATCGGATGCCAGAATGGGGCTACGACCGTTCCTGTACCCAAACGAACATTCTTGGTTTTATTCGCAATATCAGCCAGATTAATAAAGGGATTCGGTGCAATGGTAAAATTCATCGCATGATGTTCACCTGTCCAGATCGCATGCATGCCTCCCTGATCCGCAATCTGGCAAAGTTCAATCATTTCATCATAAAGCTGCTTCTGCGTTTGTTGATCAGAAACACGTTCCATGTGTACAAATAATGAAAAACGCATAGTTAAACTTCCTCTTTAACAATTTGACGAACCGTACCGCTGGTTTGATTGCCGTAATAAACTCCATAGGTTTTGAGATAATTTTCTTTACGGTAGCGCATCAACATACTTTGCAAAGCACTATCTACAAAACTAAGCTGATCTAAATCATTCAAATCAACAAATTGACCCTTGGTTGCATTGGCGATGGGGGTATTACATAAAAATGAGATGTATTGTTGCTGATTCTCTATATTTTCATAAACTGAATAGATAAAGCTGGCAGAAGCATCTGGTTGATAAGTAGCAAAAATTTTTTCAAGTGCTTTATCTGCACCATCCTTATCAACCAAGAGATGAGGAATCGTCCATTTTTGATCGGCCGTCTGTTCCAATAAAATTTTATTTTCATGTCCCATAATGGAACTAATTACAACTTTTGGCCCTGAAATAACTTCTGCCGAAAGTTTCGCTGGTGTGAAATAACCACCACGGTAATAACCCAAACCCGCAAAACCTGCTGAAGCAAAGTTTTCCACTTTACCAATCAAAATGGCATGATCACCAGCATCAACAATTTGAGATGTGGTGCAATCAAACCAAGCACTGACATGATCAATCAAAGGATTTTGAAAAGCACTTTTGCTCCATGCCAAATTGGCAAAACGGTCATCACTCGGACGTGCAAATGTATTTGAAATATCCTTTTGCTCTTCTGCCAAAATATTGATCGCGAAGTGCGAAGCATTTGCAAAGTTATGATAATTGCTTGATGTCTTGGCAATGCTAACGAGCAGCAAAGCTGGGTCCAAAGACACCGAAGCAAAAGAATTTGCTGTAAAGCCCAATGGGGTTCCATCTGCTTTACAAGTGGTCACTACTGTTACGCCTGTCATAAATGACCCAAAAGCATCACGTAGTTCACGTATTTTATTTATCGTATCCATTTCACTCATTGCCTTATTCCTTTATCAAGCAACTTAGACGCTGGTTTCCAACCATGCTTGCATTGCATTATTTACTTTATCTGGGGCGGTCAAATTCACCATATGTCGTTCATTTTCAATTACGATGGCCTTGCCATTTAGTGCTTGGCTTGCCATTTGTACTGCCATTTCAGCAGTCGAATTTGGGTCATCTGTTCCAGTTAAAACCAGTGCTGGACATTTAATTTTGGCCCAAGCATCTGCATAGGTTTCATCGCCATGTGCAAATGCAGAATAAGCCGTGGTATAACCTGATAAATCCACATTTTCCAACCATGATTTAACTCTCGCAGCAGCGATTTGCTCTGCTTCACTTTGGCCAAACCAACGCTGTAACGGGGTTTCAATATCAATATGACCCGTTTTTAACTCTTCTGCACGATGGACAACAGCATCTCGGGCAGTCGTTGTACGTCGATATACACCATTTAATACAGCCATTCGCTTAATCAAATCAGGGCGTGTTGCACTCACTCCTGCTGTAATCAATGAACCCATCGAATGTCCTGCTAAATTCACTGCACCGAGCTTCAATGCTGTAATAAATTCAATTGCCCAATCGACAAATGCTTTTAAAGGTGCACCATCTGCAAGTTTTGTACTTTGTCCATGTCCTGGCATATCCACCGAGATCACTCGATAATGTTTCGAAAAAAAATCAATTTGTGGATACCATGCTGCTGCTTGCATTCCAACTCCATGGATCAGAACCAGAGGTTCTCCTTCACCTTGTTCAAAATAATGAGCAATACGATTATTTGATAGCGGCAGGGTTTTTGAGATCATGACCTAACTCTTCCAAATCTTGATAACGGTCACCAATACGGTGATGAGGACGACCACCTGTTGCTGCACCAATCACCACCACCAACTCATCGGCAGCAGGCGCATCTGGGATTGCAAACTGTAAAGTCAAATAATGAGAACGGCGTCCCTCATCATTTTTGTCCATCATTGGAATTAGAATCGGTGCATTTGCGGGGCCACGAGTATTGTTAAATGCTAAATAAGATTTTGCGCCGACTGCACCGCGGTAAGTATTACCAAAATGTAAGGTATGGATCAGCGCAGAAGCATGTTCAAGCTCACCCTCCAAGCCAACGACAGCACTTTTACCAAACGCTTGTACAGCTTCGCCAGAACCAACTTCATCAAGAATCAGTTTGGTTAAATGTTCACTTAGAATCGGAGCAATACGACGAATTTCAGGGTTTAGGTTTTCTACATAGCCCTGTCCTGCCCATGGATTTTTAATCACTGCAGCGGCTGCAACCATTTTTAAAGGTGTTGATGCCTCTTTACCACCATCTATATAAGTCGTTTCCACATGAAGCACAGTTTTACGGATTAGATTCATTGTTCTTCCTTGCTTGAGAATACATCTTGCTATTCGTATTATGGTATACCATAATACATAATGAAAAAAAAGCAAGAGTTTGTTATGCTCATTTTTAGCAAGGAACATGTAACAAAATTCTGCATTACTGAAATATGGAAAGATTAATTCCTATGAATCTTAAAATTGAAAACCCGCCTGTGACTTTACGCGAGCTTTGTCTAGATAAACTACGTAATGCCATTATTACAGGCTATTTCCCTTCAGGAAAAAGGCTGGTTGAACGGACATTGTGTGAAGAACTGGGCGTAAGCCGTTCTGTGGTCCGCGAGGTGATTCGCTATCTGGAAGCCGAGGGTCTGGTTGAAATCTTGCCCAATAAAGGACCGATTGTTTCATTGCTGGATTGGGAAATTGCGTCACAGATCTATGAAATTCGTCTTTTACTCGAACAAAGTGCTGTTGCGGATTGCACCCAAAACCTGACCGATCAAACCACTCAGCAATTGAAACAGCTATTGGCAGAACTTGAACAAGCTTTCGTTGCGGATGATATTAATTTGATTATTGCAACCTCAGCAAAGCTCTATGAAACAATTTTTACCACAGCGAAACATTACATCGCGTGGGAAGTGGTGCAACGTTTAAATGGTCGTATTAGTCGTCTGCGAGCCATGACCATGAAATCAACTAAACGTGAAGTCTCAGGTTATCAACGTATAAAAAATATGTGTGAAGCCATTTACTTGCATCAAGATGCTGAGAAGGCCAAACAGGCTGTTGCTGAACATATTGCCGAAGCTGCCTCAGTAGCAAAAAACATTTTGGAAAGTTCATGATTCAAATGGAACTATAAATGCCGTTAAAGCCTTAAAGAGAACAAAAGGATATAAGAATGTCAGCTTACTGGATTGCACACGTTACGGTTCATGATCTGGAGCAATATAAACAATATATGGCTTTAGCACCGCAGGCTTTTGAAAAATATGGCGCAACGTTTCTTGCCAGAGGCGGCAACTCGACTTGCTTAGAAGGCACAGAATATCAACGTCATGTTATTATTGAGTTTTATGATTTAAAAACAGCTGAAGCTTGTTATCATTCAGAAGAATATTCAAAAGCACGCCTTGCCCGTCAAGGTTGCGCTGATGTAATGATCAGTATTGTAGAAAGTCTAGATTAATCGAAATATGCATAAAAGAAGGTTGAGCTCAACCTTCTTTTATGCACCTTAAAGCCATGAAGTTGCCTTCTTCAAATTAAATACAGCCTCAATGATTGAGAGAGCAGCTCAAGCATTTTAAGCTTTCTTTTTTTTACTTTTCTTGCTAAAAAAACTCAAGGCATATGAATAATGGGTCGGGCTAATACGCTGAATCAAATCCAGAACTTTGGCATCATTACCAATCAAGATCCGCGCTTTATCCGCTTTCACCGCATCTAGAATGATTTTAGCTGCCTGCTCTGGTGGGGTTTTTAAGACTTTATTAAATGCCTGACTGGCCTTGGCTGGATTCATGCCCAAGCTGCGAATACTGTCACTCATGCGGGCACTGTTGGCAATATTGGTGCGGATACCGCCTGGATGCACACAGGTTGCACTGAGGCCCTCATTTTGAAGTTTCAGCTCTTGTCTTAAAGATTCGGTAAAGCCACGAACAGCAAATTTGGTCGCATTGTAAGCACTTTGCGTTGGCTGTGCGGTTAAACCAAAAAGACTGGAAATGTTAATAATATGCCCTTCACCACTTTGCTTGAGATAAGGCAAGAACTCTTTAGTGCCATAAACGACACCCCAAAAATTAATCTTGAAAATCCATTCCAGTTCTTCATAGCTCATGCCTTCTACCGTACTGGCTAAGGCTACACCTGCGTTATTGAAAATCAGGTTGATCTTGCCATGTGCCTTGAAGCTGTCTTCAGCCCAATGACGAACGGCCTGCTGATCTGATACATCCAACTGAGTCAGGCTAACTTTGACTGGATATTGCTGTACTAAAGCCTGTGTTTCTTCCAAGCCTTTTTCATTGACATCACTCAGCGCTAAATCAGCACCCTGCTGTGCCAATAAAATTGCGAGTTGTTGCCCAATTCCTGACCCTGCACCCGTAATTGCAGCGACTTTTTGATTAAAACTTTTCATATCATGACTCTATTTTAAGTTGATAAAAATTGGCAGCGTTTTGTCTAAACATGGCATGTAAAGCCTGCTCACCATAAGGACTTAACATTTGGATATAAGCTTGAATTAAGTCAACCAAAGCAACGTTGGGTTTATCCATCGGAAAATTAGAAGCAAACATAATGCGATTGATTCCAAAAACCTGAATCGCATGTTGCAGCATTGGATTTAGTAAATTGACAATTTCAGAGATTGTTGCTGTTCGCTGTTGCTGATAAAAGCGATGTCCAAGTACTGGCATCATCAAGCCTGATATTTTGGCATAGACATTTTTCTGCTCGGCGAGGCGTGCCAAATCCTGTTGCCATTGCTGAAAAATCGCTATCCGTTGTGCTGGCGTTTTTCCTGTACGTTTACCCACGGCGCCAAATAGTCCCGCAGGTGTGGCCAAATGGTCGACTACAATCCTTGTTTGAGGGAATTGCCGAGCCAAGGCGGTTATCTCAGATAATTGTGTTGAGTAGCCCCATGCATCAAAGGACAAATCCAGTCGTGCCAGTTGCTCAAAGCCTTTGAGAAATTTTTTGTGCTGATATAAATGCGGCCGATCACACCATCGATAAATACCAGTGTCCTCATGCCACGCTGCCATTTTTCGAATACCACGAAATAGCGGACTTGCCTCTTGATGTGCGTTAAGAATGTCTTTGAATTTCCGGTCTCGGGGATCAGCTGTTGCAACAATGGCACCGAGTTTTAAGCCTTGCGCTTTAAAGTCTAATTGCTGAATCCACTGGGTTTCTTCCACCACGCCAAAGCCTTTGTGATGATGCCAATTGGCTTCAACATGCACCACACTTTCCACTAAGAATGACACGCTGTCGGCGTGATAATTTTCAGGCAAATAAGGACTTAAAGCATATTGCGTGATTCCTAAACTTTCCAACAAGGGTTTGGGTTTGACCCAGCGAATGACTCGATCCATCGCGGCAGGATATTTCCCTAAAACTTTGACCAGGAACGCTGCTGAATGAGGGGTGTGATAAGGATCCCACTGATGAATATGAGGATCAATTATTGCAAAATCTAATCTTTTCATTTTTAGACTCTATGTCATTTTAAATATTGTGTTTTGAGTGTTATACATCCATGCCTCATGTTACTTATGTTCTAACTCATCCTGATCATTTAAGCCTACTGAACAAGTGATTATGCATAAAATGATTTATTTAAATATTGAACTATGAATGACATTCATTGCCATGTTCTGACAAAGCATAAATAATGAAATAATTATGATAAATTTTATAAGCTTACGAATATGTTCCTTTCAATAACGCCCCTCTTTTTTTCTTGAGTAAAAATAAAATCATTTTTAAAAAATAATGAACGTATTATCAATTGCTTAATTTTTTTCACTGCATTACTGCGGCTCAAGTTCTTGTAAATGATTCTTATTTAAATATACTTAAGCACTTTCTATGGCCTTGCATATGTCGCCGTCTGCTTAAATGGCCATGCCTCTCCTGCCTCAACTTCATGTTCTGTATCGCTCAGGTATGCTTATGTCTGCATTCTCCCCACGTAAAAATCTCATTACTGTTGAAATTTTAAAACATAGCAGTCCTTTGCTGTTATCTCTCCTTCCTGTTGCATCATGGGCAGAAACGGCGGTGGTTCAACCCACGCAACTACAGACCATTAGCGTGCAGGCTGAATCCAGCACTGGTTATATTGGATCACAATCGGCATCGACCTTGAGAGGCAATCAAAAAAATCTGGAAAGTCCACAAACAGTCAATGTAGTGTCTAAGCAGTATGTGAAGGATTATATGCCTGCAAACTTAGACAATGCGCTGACTCAAGTGAGTGGTATTACCCAAGGCAATACATTAGGGGGCACTCAAGATACCGTGATGAAACGCGGCTTTGGTGAAAATCGTGACGGTTCAATTACCGTCAATGGTATGCCGATTGTACAAGGTCGCACCATGAATGCCGCCGTTGAACAAGTTGAAGTGTTAAAAGGCCCAGCTTCTTTACTTTATGGCATCATGGACCCAGGGGGGGTGGTCAATGTTATTACTAAAAAACCTGAACGCACACAAAAAACCGAGCTTTCAGTTTATGGGTCAAGTTTTGCTGCCGGTAAAAATGGTTTAGGTGCCAGTCTGGATAGCACGGGTGCAATTAATGACAGTAACTTTGCCTACCGTTTTATTGCAGATCATTCCGATGCGGACTACTGGCGTAATTTTGGCAATCTAAAGCAGACCTTGATCGCCCCATCCTTAGCTTGGGATAATGGCCAAACCAAAGTCAATCTCAGCTATCAATATCGTCATTTTGATGTCCCTTTTGATCGCTCAACCATTTTTGATCCAAACACCAAAAAAGCTTTACCGATCTCTAAATATCAACGCTTAGATGAAGCTTTTAACCAGATGAAAGGTGAAGATCATCTGGCACAACTATTGGTTGATCATCAAATTAATGATACTTGGTCAGCTCATTTCGGCTATACCTATAACTACGAAACCTATGATGCCAACCAGTTACGTGTACTTTCATTAGATACTGCTAATCACACTGTGACACGTCGTACCGATGCGACCTTAAATGCAGAAAGTGTCGACAGTAATGCCCAGGGCTATCTCAATGGCTCGGTCAATCTGTTCGGTTTAAAGCATGATATTCAAATCGGTTCAGATATCGAATACCGTAAATATTTCCGTCCCGATATGGTTCGTAGTACTACTACTTCTACAATAGATTATTTAAATCCAAGTTTTGGAACTGTCAAACCATCTCGTGAGATCAGTGATAACGATAGTGACCAAACTGATAAATTGCATACCTATGGTTTTTATGTGCAAGATGCGATTCATTTAAATGAACAATGGATTGCAGTACTCGGTGGACGTTATTTGCACTATCAACAAACCGCTGGGCGCGGCAGACCATTTAAAGAAAATACCAACAGCAATGATGATGCTTGGCTGCCCCATGCAGGTTTAGTCTATCAATGGAATGATCAACTTTCCTTCTATGGCAGCTATACTGAGTCACTCAAACCGAACTCCTCGATTGCGCCTTTAGGTGGCAATGCTGTTATTGACGCAGATGTCCAACCTGAACAGGCAAAATCCTATGAAGTTGGTGCAAAATATGAATTTAATGATCGTATTAAGGCCAACTTTGCACTCTATGATATAAAAAAACGTAATGTGCTCGCCAAAATAACCAACGCTGCAAAAGAAGTCGAACTGCATACCACAGGCGCCGTACGTTCTAAAGGTGCTGAACTAGATCTTACCGGCCGTCTGACCGATCAGCTTGATGCAACCCTGACCTATGCCTATACCGATGCCAACGTCACTGAAGATGAAATTGGTCTACAAGGCAATCGTTTGAGTAATGTCGCACGAGATACCGCGTCGCTTGCGCTGGCCTATAATTATGGTGAACTTTATCATGGCAACTTACGTTTAGGTCTCAGTGGCAATTATGTGGGTAAACGCGCAGGTGATTCAGAAAACACCTTTGATTTGCCTGAGTATACATTGGCCAATGCCTTTATCAGCTATGACACCACCATTGCCAAACAAGCAGTCAACTTCCAATTTAATTTAAATAATCTCTTTGACAAAACCTATTACACCGCCAGTGTCAATAATCTGGCCGTATCTCAAGGTGATTCTCGCCAAGCCGTATTGCGTGCAACCTTTAAATTCTAAAACATGATATCGGCGCAGCAAGTTCATGACTGCGCTTTTGGGATTAATATGAAAAAGCTTATTTCTATCATGGCGGTGATCATTGCATTCTGCGTATGGACATCTTCTGTTTATGCCCAAGCCCGAATTGCACTGGTCTCTCAGATCCATGGTGCATCCTCAGCCATAGATGTTGCGATTCAAAAACACTTACAGCATCAAGGCTATCAAGTTGAAATATTCGATCAATCGATTTCCCCTGACCATTTAAAAAACACCGATCTCGTGATTATTTCTTCAACGGTGGCTTCCAAAAATCTGCAATCAGGTTGGCGACAACTGCCGATTCCACTAATGACATGGGAAAATGATTATCTGGATGATCTAGCCATGACTGGCAAACGAATCCATACCGATTTTGGCGAGGTTGAAAAAGAGCGTTACTTATGGCTGGTCAATGCCCCACACCCCTTGTCTGCACAACTCTCGGCAGGGACGCATAATGTATATAAGGCACAAGCGCCAATGAGTTGGGGTAAACCGGGATTAGGTGCCACCATTATCGCGACTATTTATGGGCAACCTGAAAAAGTGGCAATCTGGGGCTATGAAAAAGGTGCAACCATGGACTATGAATCACTTGCCCCAGCAAAACGGCTGATGTTTTTTCTCAACAATGATACCTTTACCAATCTATCAGCAGAGGGTTTAAAACTGTTTGATGCCGCGATCCAATGGTCACTGAGGAAGTAAAAGCCCTGCTTAGATTTCAGTTTGCCAGAACTGGTGCATTTAAACAGGCATCAGTTCAATCCGCTCCAAGCCATAGATTTCACCAAAGATACCAATCCATCAGTCACTATCAAAAAAAGATATCGGTTAATACCCATTTATTATGTTTCGTCCTCCACCCAACAACATTTACCCGTTGCTGTACTAGATTTAGCAGCTGATAGCGATGCTTATCTCTGGTAAAAATAGATAAGTTTCACGAAAGTTGCTGTCAGGATTTAACCCAAGATGCAGGCTTCGCAATAAGGGGGACTCAAAAGCCTCTTTAGCCACTAGCTTTGGCGATAACCTGAGCAACCCTGAAAATCAAGCCGTCATGTCTGATCGATTGAATGCAAAAAAGTCATTTCGCTCAATGCCAGTCACGCTCCATTAACTTCACAACCGAAAGAGATCTCCGCCTTGATTACAGAAGCTGTGGCATTTCTAAGCAAATCAATGATCTGTGACAGAGGAAAATAGCAATTCCCGCTGTCATCTCTTCATTCAATTCAGTTTCAATAAGGCAGCACAGTCACGGTTTACAGTAAATATTCCCAGATCATGTAGCCTAATCCGAATCCAATGAATGCATACAGTGTGATAATGAAGAACACAAAACTGGCATTATTCTTTTTTTTCAAAAAACTCATATCGGCACCTTTGGCTTTGCTCAACTCATATTGTTATAGTGCAATAAGATACAGAACAAGGAAAGACACAGAATTTTCTAAAAAAAATATAACAGATCAGCATAAAAATTTAGAATTGTTATGAAAAACAGCCCAGAATATGATTAAAGTATGAGTGATCTCACCCCTAATATATTAAGGACTGTTCTCAGTTGATCTCAACAGCCTAACAAATCAGCTATTAAGGTGCGGATTTTCAAGTGGTAAATCATGTTCTAAATGTGCATCAAAAATATCGGTCAGCATACTGTCATAACGTTTGGCATTGTATTGTAAAAGCCATTCTGCCTCTGCCTCGCTAATAAATCCGATTTCAACCGCATTGGCGATTCTTTCCTCAAAAGTCAGTCCACTAAACTGATCTTTTGACTCGGCTTTCTTGAATTTATTCCACAACGGTTGTCGCTGTAATAACATCTGAAAGGTCGATTCCATACGTCCCATCACATCATTGGCATCGGTACTGTAGTAAACGTGTTGTTTCAATTGCTCACGGAATGTATGTTCTTGCATAATCAACTGAGCAACCTCCTGCTTTAACTGATCCGATGGCGCCGTAATCGGGCGACCAAATGGAAAACAGATCAATCTCACCATGCAGGCAGCAAGTTTCATCGGGAAATTAGCATAGAAACCAAAGAAGGCTTCTTGCACTTGATATAACGCTTTATTTAACGCCAATTCGGCATGCTTCTGTTCAGCCTCAGTTCGTTGTCCATGCTCATAGTATTTCAAGATTGCCGTTGCGATAAATAAATGTGCATGGATATCCGCCAAACGCCCAGACAGCATTTCTTTACGTTTTAAATCACCCGCTAGTATGCCCAGCGCCATGTCTGCCGTTAAGGCAAAATTAGCGCTGAAACGGTTGATCTTGCTGTAATAAGGTTTAGAAAAATCATCGGCCTGTTGAGAGCCTGCATTGGAACCACCGCTGATACCATACGCCAATGCTTTGGCAGCGCGATTAAAGGTATAAGCCAGGTGTTTAAACAATAGCGGCGAAAATTGCTTGAACGCAGCGGCTTTCTCTTCGGATTGCAATAACTGTAATTCTTCAAACAAATAAGGATGGCAACGCATCGAGCCTTGACCAAAAATCATCAAAGAACGGGTCAGAATATTTGCCCCTTCCACTGTAATTGCAACCGGAATAGATTGATAAGTCAGTGCGAGGAAATTACGGGGGCCTAACTGAATTGCGCGGCCACCAACCACATCCATACCATGATTGACCACTTTTCGCATGGTTTCAGTCGCATAGTATTTGGCCATTGCCGTCATCACGGCTGGCGTTCCGCCTTGATTTAAACCACAAGTAACAAGATAGCGGAAGGACTCCAACATATAGGCATCACTGGCGATATCACTGGTTGCCTCTTGCACCCCTTCAAAATGCCCGACTGAGATTTTGAATTGTTGACGCACACTGGCAAATGCACCGACCAGTAAATAACTCATTTCCGCTCCTGCCGTTGCCAGAGCAGGCAATGAAATCCCCCGACCCACACCGAGGCATTCCATCAGCATCCGCCAGCCTTTACCCGCATTTTGCTGTCCACCAATAATCCAGTCCAGTGGAATAAAAACGTCACTGCCCTCAACCGTACCATTCATAAACGGCGCACCCGGATTATGGCGAGGCCCAATCTTGATTCCATCATGATCCGCCGGAATCAAGGCACAGGTAATACCATATTCCACTTTCGCCTTATCACCTAACAAACCTTCTGGATCATACAGTTTAAACGCCAAGCCAATGACCGTAGCAATCGGTGCAAGGGTAATCCAGCGCTTGGAGAAGTTCATTTTTAAACCCAGCACCTCTTGGCCTTGGTACTGTCCATAACAGACCACGCCAGTATCAGGAATTGCACCTGCATCCGAACCCGCTTCAGGGCTGGTCAAGCCAAAACAAGGCACTTCTGTCCCATTTGCCAGCCCTGGTAAATAGCGTTGTTTTTGTTCCTCGGTGCCATAGTGCAGCAGTAATTCACCCGGACCAAGTGAATTCGGTACCATACAGCTGACTGCTGCAGTGAGCGAGCGAGAAGCAATTTTGCTCATAATCCGACTTTGAGCAAAAGGCGTAAACTGTTTACCGCCGAATGATTTTGGAATAATCAGGCCTAAGAAACCTTTGTCTTTGATAAATTGCCAGACCTCAGGCGGCAGGTCTTTTTCTTGATGATGAATCTGCCATTCATCCAACATTGAACAGAGTTGTTGGACTTCATTGTCCAAAAAGGCTTGTTCTTCTGTCGATAAAGTCGGATACGGATATTGATCAAACTTTTCCCAATCCGGCGCCCCCATAAACAGTTCTTTTTCCCACCAACTGGTCCCCGCTTCTAAAGCTTCTCTTTCCGTAGTACTCATACTCGGCATGGCTTTTGAAAGAATATTAAAGGCAGGCCGACTCACCAAAGCATCACGTAACGGTGCAATCAGTACAATCACACTAGCAAGAATAATCGGTACCCCCAATAACAGACTCCACGGTGTGATCAACACACTACAGAAAATGGCAGCGACAATGGAAATAAGACAGCCAACCATTCGATTGGCTTCAAAATAAAAAACAGCCCATACCACAACGAGCTGAATCAATAGGCCAAGCAATATCAATAATACAATCATATTTGCTCCGTTATCTCAGATTGGGATGAAGATGAAATGAGAAAGATCTAAATTAATTTATAATGAAAGTCATTCTTCAATAAACAAAATGGCTATTTTTTATTCTACATATCAAAGCGCTATTTGCTTGATTAACTACTAAAATTTACACAAAGTCATTCAGATGACACCGAAACTGAGTTTCTTGCTTACGCAAGCTTACTGAACCAACAAATTGTGATTATTCACACGATAAATCTAAAAATAAAATAACAAATACTTTTTTCTATCTTTAAAAATTTTGATTAAAAAAAACCATCTTATTCGCAAAATTAAATAAGATGGACTAATCGATTTTGTATTGAATCGACAATTAAAACTGATGTGTATACGTCGTCATGATTCGATTTTCGACAAAATCTGTGCCAGGATTATTGCCTGCGCCGTATTGAATATCGGCTCGGATATGTCGCCATTCAAAACCCAAACCTTTCAATTTACCTTCGGGTACGGTGTAATTGACGATCACATTTGTCTCGGTTTCTTTATTATCCTTAAAGCCTTGCCGATAAATTTCACTGCCATTTAAATAGCGTAAAGTCAGTTTTAACCCGGGGAGACCCTGTTCTTTAAAGTCATAACTATATAATACATGCCAAGTGAATTCTTTAGCCTTATAAAAAGCAAGTGCAGACCAGCTTTGTAAATAGGCTTGCGGTACATAACCGTTCAACAAAGGAATATTATTCTCACCCATATGTTTTTGCAGACCAGTCAAAATGGTATGCGGTCCATTTTGCACACTGGCTTGCAGACCGATCGACTGGACGTCAATATTGCCAAAATAAGCCTCACCATCTTGTTTATAGTTAAAGTAGCGGGCATCCACTTTAAGCTTGCTTTTGTTGACCGTTTCCGTAAAGGCCGCACTCAAATATTGTTGTTGGTAAATATCTTCAAGCTGCCCAAACCAATAAGACCCAGTCAACTGAGGGGTAAATTGATAATCGAGACCTAGAAAATTCAACCCGTCACTTCTTTTGTTTGGGTCTGTCGAGTTACCTAAGGTGAATTTTCGATATTCATCATCATCTCGGGCATTCACATGAGTAAAACGCCCTGCTGATACTTTCAAATTTTTGATGTCCTTACTTTCTAGCATTGCGCCCGCGTAGGTGGTGACCAACTGCCGAGAATCATCAATAAACAGTACCGGTGTTTTGGGGAAAAGCTCACCGACTTTCAGTTCAGTATTGCGATATTTAAATTTCAAAGTCGCACCTAATTTTAAATAATCGCGCTCCTGTCGACCTTGATGCTGATCATATTTAAATACAGTATCCAGACGTCCATCATAGCGATCCGTTAAACGCAGTGCATATTGAAAGCCCATATCCAAACCGACTTGAATCGGTGTATCGGTATAGCCAGATTCAAAGCGTCCTGTCATCGCCTGAGACCAACTGCCCAGATCTTTATTGGTTCCTTCAAAATCGCGTTCTAAATAAAAGTTGCGTAGATAAATGCTTTTTTCACTGTCTTCTAAAAAATCCGCATAAGCCAGATTGATATTAAGACAGCCAAACAGTGTGTACAGTGCCACGCGCTGTGCTTTATACAGCGTATCTGGTTTTAACATGGGAAATCCTTTCCTGAGTATTTGAAATTCTTATTCATTCACGTCATGGGTACATCTGCACTCATCACGTCGACCACGCTTCCCGATACCTTTTAAAAACCTGCATAAATTCAGGAAGATATATTTGAGCAAATATTGGTCATGCTTTTATTATTTGAATTATTAATGTAATTTTCCATAGATAATGAAGTATATAGTTATACCTTTTAAGTTTGGTTTTAGGTTATTTTCATCACAATTAAAAAGCGATCATGATGACCGCTGATAAGTAAACTGAGTACTTCGAGTGGCTTAGTCACCCTCTAGTTGGATCGGAATGCCTTCTTCTTCAAATACTTGCTTAACGCATTCTAAAATCTGCGGTAGATACGGACTCTGATCCATATTACGCACCGCCAATGAAATTGGGGTATAGGCCTCCAAATCCAGAATGGGGATATACACCAGATTCTTCATACCAATGTCACTGGCACTTTCTGGAATCAAGCAAATCCCCTCACCTGATGACACCAAACCAAGCGCCATATGAATTTCCCGTACCTCGACCATGTCTTTAGGCACCAGCCCCAAATCGGTGAAAATCGATTGAATCAAAGTTGAAAAATTTGGTTTTTGGGTCGCGGGATAAGAAAAAATAGGTTCATCAATGATCTGGGATAGATAAATCCCCTGATCGATAAAGCGGGTTAAATGATGGTTTTTATGAATGGCCAATTTAAGTTTTTCTTTGCGCAATAAAATCCGTTTAATCGCAGGATCACTAATTCTTAGGCGTCCAAAGCCTAGATCGATTTTACCCAGCTTTAACGCTTCGATCTGATCTTTGGTACCATGCTCAACCAACTCCACCTGAATATCAGGATGATTTTGACGGAATAGATAAATCACTTGCGGTAACAGCGCATAAAGCAATGAGCTGACATAGCCAATACGTACAATCTTATTCACTGTGCTAATGCGTTTTGCCATTGAAGCCGCTTGAGCGGTATGGGTTAAAATCTGCACCGCATGCTGATAAAAAAACTGCCCCGCTTCTGTGGTTTTCACAGGCCGAGAACCACGTTCAAATAACAGGATACCGAGTTCCTCTTCCAGCTTTTGGATCTGACGGCTTAATGGTGGTTGTGCAATACATAACTTTTCTGCCGCTTTGGTAATGCTCTGTTCCTCGACTACCGTCACGAAATAACGAAGATGTCTTAATTCCATTTAATATACCTTTTAAGTATCTAAAAATACCAAATTCAGCCTAGTTCTAAATATTACATTAATTTAGGGTATGTAAATAGCTCAGGATCAAAGAAATACCCAAGATGTATAAATCCATAGAAACCCTACTTGTCGAGATCCCAACTATCCGCCCACATAAGATGGCGGTTGCAACTATGCAAACCCAAACCTTGGTTCTCATTAAAGTGACAACAGAGGATGGTTTAATTGGTTGGGGTGAAGCAACGACCATTGGCGGTTTGGGTTATGGCGATGAAAGTCCTGAAAGTGTCAAAACCAATATCGAGCATTACTTTTCGCCATTGTTAAAAAGCTTGGGCAGTTTTAATGTGGCTCAGACCCTACAGGCCATTCAACACAGTATCAATGGAAACCGTTTTGCTAAATGCGCCATTCAAACGGCGCTACTGGATATTCAGGCGCAACGTTTAGGTTTACCGCTCAGTGAAGTATTAGGTGGGCGCCTACGTGATAGTGTCCCTGTACTTTGGGTTTTAGCCTCTGGCAATACTGAAAAGGACATTGCTGAAGCAGAAAAAATGATCGCGTTAAAACGCCACAATGTGTTCAAGCTCAAAATCGGTTCCCGCCCAGTTGAGCAGGATGTTGAACATGTACTGGCAATTAAACAAGCCTTAGGCACAGAGGTTTCGATTCGTGTCGATGTCAACCGTGCATGGTCTGAATTAAATGCGATTAAAGGGATTCAAATGCTTCAGGATGGTGGAGTCGATCTGATCGAGCAACCGTGTGCAATTCACAATATTGACGCCATGCAACGCCTGACGCGCAAGTTCGATATTGCCATTATGGCGGATGAATCGTTAACCGGTCCGCAAAGTGCATATCAACTGGCAAAAAGCAATGCTGCCTCAGTGTTTGCAGTAAAAATTGCCCAGTCAGGCGGTCTGATTGAAGCCTGTGAAGTCGGAAAAATTGCCAATCTGGCAGGGATCGATCTTTACGGTGGAACCATGTTGGAAGGTCCAGTTGGCACCATCGCTTCCGCACATGCCTTCTCTACCTTTAGCAATTTAGCCGCTGGCACGGAACTGTTTGGTCCACTGTTACTCACGGAAGAAATTTTAAAAACACCGCTTCAATATGGCAATTTTGAACTCAAAATTCCAACTGGTCCGGGTCTCGGTATTGAACTGGATGAAGACAAAATCGACAAGCTGCGTCGTCAATAATTCAAGGAGTTGCCATGCTTTTTCATGTACGAATGGATGTAAATATCCCGCTCGATATGCCAGTTGAACAGGCCAATCAAATTAAAGCTGTTGAAAAGGCCTATTCACAAGATTTACAGCGTCAAGGCAAATGGCGTCATATCTGGCGCATCACCGGACAATACTCAAACATCAGTATCTTTGATGTGGACAGCAATGAAGAACTGCACAATATTTTACAGGGTCTGCCGCTATATCCCTACATGAAGATTGAAGTGATGGCGATGAATCGTCATCCATCAGCCATCCGCGAAGATGATAGCTAAAGTATCCGAATCACAACAGAATTTGAACAAGGAATGTGGCAAGCCAAGCAAGCAGCAAAACAGCAAGTCTGCGAGCCACCAAAAATTATCATACTTCAGGAGATTATGTATGAACCGTCAAGAAATCGATGCACTGGTTAAAAAAATGAATGTGGATACTGCGACAGGTGAAGTCAATCCACGTGTACAACAAATTGTGGTTCGTCTGCTCGGTGATCTGTTTCAGGCGATTGAAGATTTAGATATCTCGCAAAGCGAACTGTGGAAAGGTCTGGAATACTTTACCGATGCAGGCCAAGCCAATGAACTCGGTTTATTGGCAGCAGGCTTAGGTCTTGAGCATTATCTAGATTTACGTGCCGATGAAGCAGATGCCAAAGCAGGTATTACGGGTGGAACTCCACGTACCATTGAAGGTCCACTCTATGTGGCTGGTGCCCCAGAATCTGTCGGTTTTGCCCGTATGGATGACGGTTCTGAATCGGACAAAGTCGATACCTTATTCATCGAAGGAACGGTCACTGATTCTGAAGGTAATATTATCGAAGGCGCTAAAGTCGAAGTTTGGCATGCCAACAGCTTAGGTAACTATTCATTCTTTGATAAGTCCCAATCTGACTTTAACTTACGCCGTAGCATTTTATCGGATGCCGATGGTCACTATGTGGCACAAACGACCATGCCTGTGGGCTATGGCTGCCCACCTGAAGGGACTACTCAAGCAGTGCTGAACTTGCTCGGCCGTCATGGTAACCGCCCTTCTCATGTGCACTATTTTGTTTCTGCACCAGGCTATCGCAAATTAACTACGCAGTTCAATATCGAAGGTGATCAATACCTGTGGGATGACTTTGCCTTTGCAACACGTGAAGGCTTGGTCGCAACTGCTGTTGATGTGACTGATGAAGCTGAACTTGCTCGTCGTGGTGTGAATAAACCATTCAAACACATTACGTTTAATGTGGAATTGGTGAAGGAAAAAACAGGTGCGCCAAGTACCGAAGTTGACCGTCGTCGTGTCGGTGCTTAACTTCCCAAAATCACTGTGAGCTAGACCTGAGCTCACAGTTTTTAAATTTCTATGCATACCCGTTTATACCGAAATCTGTATGTATAGAAATTTGAAAACATGGATAAAAGGTTGGCCTTATGATTGATAAAAGCACGCT
>NZ_BBTF01000034.1:0-40168 GCF_000876115.1 Acinetobacter sp. NBRC 110496 | reverse complement strand
GGTACGGTTCAGGCTATTTAGGTCGTCAGCTCAGTATGGGCTTCGCCTTTATTGCCATGGTCGGATTCTGGTTAGGTGCATCTGTTTATCTGTGTAAGTTGGACAACACCCCTGAAGCAAAACGAATCTCCCGCAAGAATCCATTGGCTTTGATTTGGGAATTTCAGCAAACCGCCAAGCAGAAAAAAAGCCTCCCCGATCTGGTGATGATTCTGACTGCACTTAAAGGTTGGAGTAAATTTAACTATCATCCAGAACATGATGGTGATGTGAAAAAAGCGCTGGCTTATATCGCGCATTCTCCTGCTGCCCAGCAAGTTGCCGAAGCCTATGCTCAAGCGCTTGCAGCCAAAATCAATCGCTGAGGCCGTGATGAATAGTGATCAACTCATCCTGCAACGTGACGGATTAAGCTTGGATGCCAATCTGTATGGTCATCCTGATCATCCTGTAGTGGTGTTGCTACATGGCTTTCCAGATACACCGCATTGCTGGGACAAGGTTTACCCTATTCTGGTCAATGCAGGCTATCAAGTTTTCATCCCTTGGTTGCGGGGGTATACACTCGATTCGGTAAGCAGCGATGCTCATTATGGTTTGGCATCCGCGACAGCTGACTTGAAAGCTTGGTTGAAAATGCTCGATGTTCAACAGTTTCATCTGGTTGGACACGATTGGGGCGCAGCCATCGCCATGAGTTATAGCAGCCAATATACAGCATCGCTGTACAGTATAAGTTTACTGGCCGTTCCTCCGATTCCAGCCCTAAAGAATATTTTGAGCAATTTAAAATATTTTCCAAAGCAGCTGTATTTATCCTCTTATATGCTGCTAATGCAGTCACTGTTTGCCCAAACATTGCTATCGCAAAATCAAGCTGAATTTGTTGCGAGAATCTGGAAAAAATGGTCACCCACATGGCAATTTACACAAGCCGATTTTGCAGCCACACGGGAGGCTTTTAGCCATCCACAAATCGCATGGGCAGCCACACGCTACTACCGTAACTTATTTGCAATTCATCATTCCACCAACTTGAAAGCCAACCAACATTTACTCAATCCAGTCCAAATTCCAACATTGGCTTTGGCTGGTCTGGATGATGGCTGCATGCGTATTCCTCTGCATCAAGCTTTGGCTCAATCCAAATATTTCCCTAAGGGGCTGAATCACTTTTATTTACCCAACTGTGGGCACTTCTTACAGGCCGAGCAACCGCAGCGCGTTGCAGAGTTGCTGATTGAGCATTTTCAACAGTCCCACGTCTAGGCACTAATTCGAACCATTTTTTAACTCCCTCTATATCATTTCAGGATTTTTCTATGAATAAAATCGTGCAATCATCCAAACCCACTCAAGCGGTTGATGTTTTGATTATTGGTGCAGGCCCCTCTGGACTGAGTACCTGTATCAAATTAAAACAACAAGGTATAAACAATGTCGTGATTCTAGATTTGGCCAGCCGTATTGGTGGTACATGGGCACTGAATGATTATCCTGGCCTGTTTTGTGATGTGCCCAGTGAAATGTACTCTCTGAGCTTTGCACCCAATCCGAACTGGTCACGTACTTATGCCCCTCAAGCTGAGATTCGCCAATATTTAGAAGATGTTGCATATAAGTTTGATATTGTTCCGCAAATTCAGCTTGGCACAGAAGTGGTCGAAGCACGATGGGACAAAGCACTGAACCGCTGGATGATCAACACAGCTGATGGTCAAAGTTATAGTGCAAAATTTTTTGTTCCAGCTACAGGCTTTATTGGCGAAGCCAAAATGCCAAGCTTTCCGGGACAAGAGCAATTCAAAGGCACCATGTTCCATTCAGGCAAATGGAACCATGAATATGATTTAACAGGTAAACGTGTTGCCGTTATTGGGAGTGGTGCTTCAGCAATCCAATTCTTGCCTGCTATCCAACCCCAAGTCGGTCATTTATATAGTTTCCAGCGGACTCCATCTTGGGTACTGCCAAAACCGGATTTTGCTGTTCCCAATATCGTGAAAAAGGTTTTTAAAAAAGCACCTTTGCTCGAAAAAATGATTCGTGAAGGTGCCTTGTGGAGTCTAGAACCGTCACTGCCAGTATTCATGAATATCAAGATTATGGAAAAGCTGCATGCACTAGGTAAACTGAATATCAATCTGAGCATTAAAGATCCTGAAATGCGTCGGGCCATTACACCGACACATACGCTGGGCTGTAAACGTCCGATGTTCTCCAACAACTGGTATGATGCGCTGGTGAAACCCAATGTATCTGTACTTTTTCAAGGTCTATCGCATATCACTAAAAATGGTGTCGTCGGTGAAGATGGTAAAGAAATTGCAGTAGATACCATTATCTTTGGAACCGGCTATGCTGTTGCTGAACCTGCGATTTATAAGATTATTAAAGGAACCGATGGTCGCAGTTTAAGTGACATATGGCAACGTCAACCACGTGCCTATATGGGCATGTCAATTTATGGTTTCCCAAATATGTTCATGATGTTAGGACCAAATTCGCAGAATACTGTTGGTTCCGTTATGTGGACAGCGGAGCAACAATCTATCTATATATCCAAAACTATTAGGCTCATGCAGGATCGACGACTTGATCGTATTGAAGTGAAAGAAGCGGTACAAAAACAATTTAATGCAAACATTGATAAACGATTAGCTAAGATGCCCGTCAGAGCAGATATATGTAAAAGCTACTATCTCGATGATGCAGGACGTAACCATATCATTTGGCCAGAGTTTGGCTTTGTGATTAAACATAAATTACATCATGTCAATCTCAAAGATTACAACACTGAAGCAAACATAATCAAAGTCATCGCTTAAACCTGACATCTGAGTCTGCTCTTAGCGGGCAGACTTTTTATTCTCTGCAATGATCCTAAGATCTTGAAACCGTTTGCATCGAGGCTGATTTATCATGATTAATGCAACCACAAGATCGCATGGGTTTGCACCATCATCTGGAAACTTTCTTATAGGGCAACGAATGTTTCTCTAGGTTTGAATCTGCTGTATAAAACCATTCAACCATATCGATGTCCCATGACACAGCCAGTATTACCACAGACCTCTGTTGCCATATGATCGATTGAATTCTGCTGATCAAACCGCAGCTATTTTGTTCTTTTCATCATTTAATTTAGGGAAGATAGCTTTAGCTAAAACCACCTATATTGCATTTCACATCATATTCACGCTGCCCCTTTTAAGCTAACTTTAAAATAGTGTGAGTTTAACAATATGACATTTCTAAGAACTGTGACTCTCTCTGCACTGACCTTACTTTCATTGGTTTCTTGTAAAAGTATACCAAGCTATAGCGCGGACTATGATAGGGCAAATAAGCAAATCTCAGGAATTATATTGAATGATGAACAAGCTCAGCTTGTCGGTCAGCACTTTGTAGCTGCATTTAATACAATGGGAACCGCTGATTTTGTCAAAAATGCGGGGCAACTTTATGCAGATCATTTATACATCAATGATACCCTTTCTCAATTTTCTACTAAAAAAGAGCTGGTTAAACATTTTGAAGGAATGAATGAACATGTCAGCAATGTCTCAGTAAAATTAATCAGTGCAACACATACACACGATTCGGCCTATATTCATTGGCATATGGTATATGACTTCAAAATGTTGGGCCGTATGAAAACCATGTCCTCATATGGAATTAGCCAAATCAAAATAAATGACGAGGGCTTGATCATTTTTCAGCAAGATTATTGGGACCCTGCTAATGGTTTATATCGTTCACTGCCCTATGTCGGCAATGCTTATTCTTTGATCTTACCATTGAAAAAAAATAGTTAAAGTTCAGTCAAACAAATAGCCATGATGAACAACTGTAGATTGTTAAATTTGTTGAATAAAATATATAAAATAAAAGGTAGAGGTGGCAAATGCTTCATTATTTAGCAAAAATTGGACTCAGCAGCTTATGTCTTATGGCACCTTTAAGCTTAGCCCATGCAAATACGCAACTATGTACCACAGCCCCCTTAATTGTCACAACAAAAAATGTGGGATCAGTCAGCTATTATGCCAATAATTGCAGTCAGAACTGGGAAAATCAAAATATTCGATTAGATTTTTCTTATAACCAAAATATTCCAGAATGGGCATTTAAAAAGGCGGCCACTTACTACCTCAAAAAGAACATTGCTCATTTTTCGGATGAATCAGTTTTAAATAGAATTACAGAATTATATCACCCCGTTAAAAAGGGCGATCTCTACACTTTAAATTATGACCAGATGAACAAACAATTAAGCTTGTCTCTGAATCAAAAACGATTAGGTTCAATTACTGATTCCCAAGCGAATCAATACTTTAAAATATGGTTTGGAGACTCACCATTTAATGCTAAATTAAAGCAACAATTATTAAATCGATAACTTGATCAAATTATTATGAACAATCAATTTATTCTTATGGTTGAAGATCACTTCGAGCTGGCCGCCACCGTATGTGAATTTCTAGAACAACATGGCTTTGTCATTGATCATGCCCGTAATTTAGATGCTGCACGCAACTTTTTAAAAACAAACCCCTATCATTTACTTTTACTCGATATTAATTTACCCGATGGTTCAGGCTATGATTTGTGTGAATGGCTTAGAACTGATCAAGGTAGGGATATTCCAATTCTCATGTTAACGGCCAGAGACACTTTAGATGATAAACTAAAAGGTTTTACCGCAGGTACCGATGATTATTTAATCAAACCTTTCGATTTTAATGAGTTAGTGATGCGTATTCGAGCTCTCATTAAACGTTCTCTTGGAGAAGTATCAACAAATAAAATTCAAATTCATGATCTAATCTTAGACAGTTCCACCCAAACTGTAACACGTGCAGGTCAATCGATTGAACTCCCACGCATTCAATTCAAATTACTTAAAATTTTGATGAGAAATTCTCCCAAGGTTATTACTAAACAAGAAATTATTATCGAACTATGGGGCGATGAAGAACCTGAAAGTGATGCATTACGCAGTCATATCTACAACTTAAGAAAAATGATAGATAAACCTTTTCAAGAAAAGTTGATCCATACCATTTCAGGTGTTGGTTTAAAAGTGGCATTTGATTTGAATTCACATTAATTCATATACACCACAACAATTAAACCAGTTGTATTTTCTAATTGTAGATGAGGATGAGTGCTTAAATAATATTGGCGATCAAATAGCTCAACTCTCCATCCCAATTGGGTGCATAGCTTTCTAACCAGTTGTAAACCAATGCCATGACCTTTGACTGTAAGTTGAAATTGTGAACTTAGCTCCTGAACTTTACAATCATTTGGCATTACAATTCCAATTCCATTGTCAGCTATGACAATACTGTTTTGGCGTTGAATGATATGGATATTAGAGCCTTGAGAATAATTTAATGCATTACGCAGAATGTTACTCAAGACCATCTTTGTCATTGAGGGATAAATCTGTCGAGGTAACTCTTGTGGATCATAGTGAACAAAAATTTGAACACCTTTGCTTTGACTAACAGGCTCTAAATCCTTTAGCAAATCACTAATGACAGCGGATAATCGTGTTTGTTCAGCAGTTAAGGTATTGGTGGTATTGCGTGCGATCGCCAATAAGGTTTCGACAAGCAGTTGCATATCCTCAATGGTGTTAGAAATGCGGTGCAATGCTTTATCGTCCCCGTATTTAACCTGACAAAGCTGTACATTGCCTTTTAGAATCGTCAGTGGTGTGCGTAATTCATGACTTACATCACCTGTAAATTCACGCTCTCGATTGATAAAATCACTTAAAACCTGATGATACTTTTCTAATGCTTGCTTTAAATATTCAGCTTCCATATTGCCATTGGTGCTGATTCCCTGAAAGGGAGAAGCCTCTTTATTTTGATGGGCCCAATCAATATGATCCAAAGCATTTGCCAGCCGTGTAATTGGTGAAAAATAGCGTTTAGCTCTCCGGTTTGAAAACCATAAAATGCTATACAGTACAATCAAGCTGAACATCAGCGGGGCTAAGCCAAACATCCACACAATTTTGTTGACATTACTTTCACCAAAAACAAGCAGGACATGTTGTCCATTTCTTTCGCCATAAACAGACATTCGATCTTTGCCATCGACGAAGACGCGATGAACGCCTTGTTTTAAAGTCTGATTTTTAAATGCCAAAGGTGGATCCTGACTCTGCCAACGATAACCATATAAGTTTTTTGTATCTGGCAAATCAGCATTCGGATTACGATCAACTCGCATCCAATAATGTTCCATTTCTTGCTCAAGTGCTGTTTTGAGCAGTGAGCCTTTAATGACCCAGGCACTACATGCAATGCCGATGATAATTGACAGCGCGATCAACCCGATTTGCAACCAATAATGACGGTTAAACATCTCACTCAATGGATGAATATTTTCACCGCTCTTATTGGACCTAAACATACGCCTATCTACTGCTCGATTCTCATTTTAATTATACGGTTTTCTGTTTGAACAGGAAGTGACCAACGACCCATTCTTGTCCTTGTTCAAATCCAAACAATTCCGCGCAAGCCATAAAAAAGATACGCCAACGTTGCCACCAAGCATCGGCATCCTGTGTATATACCTGCTCGAAAAGTGGTTTGAGTTGTTCAGCGTTACGATCCATGTTTTCAAGCCAGGCATTTGCTGTTTTTTCGTAGTGTGTGCCTGACCACTGCCAATGCTGTGATAACTCCAGATGTGTTTGAAAGTGCAAAAAAGTTGATGTTGCAGGCATCAATCCACCCGTAAAGAAGTAGCGTGACATCCAATCATATTCACTTTTTATTTCAAATGGATAATGTAAGAAGCGATGACAAAAAATATGACACCATAACAATCCATTGGGTTTGAGCCATAATTGAATTTTCTGAAATAATTTTTCATAGTTTCTAACATGCTCAAACATTTCTACAGAAACAACACGATCAAACGAGTTTTCTTTTAATTCGAGAATATTTACATCACAAGTAATCACCTTAATATTTTCCAGACCACGTTTTTCCGCTTCAGCTAAAATATGTTGGCGTTGCGTTGCGGAGTTAGAAACAGCAGTAATCTTGGCGTTCGGATAATGCTCTGCCATCCATAAGGTAAAAGATCCCCAACCACAGCCCAGTTCTAAAATATTCTGACCATCATGTAGTTGCGCCCGCTCACAGTATATTTGCAGTGTTAGTTCTTCTGCCTCATTTAATTGGGTTATATCGTCAGCAAAAAAGCAGGCACTGTATTTTAATCGTTTGCCTAAAACGGCCTGAAAGAAAGCGGTTGGCAATTCATAATGCTGCTCATTGGCTTTGTCAGTTTCAATCGCAATTTCACTCTGCTTCAACATATTGAGTACATCCATATAGCGTTGAGCACCCTGTTCGGGATCATAGCGACCTTCCTGAATCAAACGCTTTTTACTTAACGCTCGAATCGCCGCCCGAATTGCTTGATCGGGTACTAAACCGCTCTCAACGAGTTTCAAAGATTGCTGAATAATAAAGTCCATACGCGCACCTACTGTTTGGGTTTCCATGGAATAAACATCGAAGTTCGTTTTTGATAATCGAGATAATTTTGACCTCGATTTTTTAATGCCTGTTGTTCACTAAACGGAATTCCCGTGATGTAATACAAAAAGAACCACATCAAAACAGGATAAATCCAGAGGCTATATAGTCCTGCTGCCAACCCGATTACTGGATAGGCAAACCAATGGATCCATTCAAAAAAATAGTTTGGATGACGTGAATATTTCCATAGTCCCCGATCCATGGTCTTTCCATGATTCTGTGGATTTTGCTTAAAGCGGTATAATTGCTGATCCGCAACTACTTCACCCATAAATGCAATTACCATAATCATGCCTGCAATCATGAGAAGACCATTACTTTGGTTATTCCAAACCGTACTTGGCACATTTAACAGGCTCCACATGGGAATACTGAATAAAATTGCTAAACCAGCCTGAAACATAAAAAAAACTAAAAAACCAAGATGTTGATATTTTCCCATCGCTAAACGCATGTTGGCATAGCGACGATCTTCTTCGTGCTCGGCCACATAACGGCGAAATAAATGCACACTCAATCGTAAAAACCAGATAGAACTCAGAATGGCTATAAACCATCTGACATTATCCGGCGCGACATCTACACACCAAGCAGTAATGACAATATTCAGAAAAATACAAAAACTCCATGCCACATCAACAATGCCTGCACGGCGGTTATATGTTGTCCATAACCAGCAAACTGTCATCACGACAACATCAAGTACAAACAATTGCCACAACATGACTGTCTCCTTGATGTATCAAATAACTTTATGGTGAATAAGGGCTTGCTTCGAATAAAAGCTGTACATTACTAATCACACCTTCTTTAAAGCCACCTTCGCAGTAGCAAAGATAGAAATCCCACATTCGAATAAATTGTTCATCAAAACCCAATGCCAATACTTCTGCCTTGGCATTTAAAAAACGTTCACGCCATTGATGAAGCGTTTCGGCATAGCTAAGCCCAATATCTTCAAGATGTTTTAAACGCAGCTTCTGTTCAGATGCGGCTTGAGTCAGCACACTAATACATGGAATAAAGCTACCCGGAAAAATATAGCGCTTGATATAATCCACTGTACTTAATGCTTTTTTATAGCGTGCATCTTCAATCGTAATGGCCTGAATCAATCCCAAACCAGTTGGCTTGAGTAAGGATCTACATTGATTAAAGTAAGTTGATAAATATTGTTCTCCCACAGCTTCGATCATTTCGATGGAAACCAGTTTGTCGAATTTCCCTTCCAATAAACGGTAATCTTTGAGTTCAACCTGTACACGATGGCTTAGGCCTGCCGCCGCAATACGTTTATTTGCTTCATCATATTGAGCTTGTGAAATCGTAATTGTGGTCACTTTACAGCCATAATGCTGGGCTGCATAAATCGCAAAACCACCCCAGCCGCTTCCGATTTCAACGACATGGTCCATGGGTTTCAACTGTAATTTTTCACAGATCAATTCTTTTTTATAATCAGATGCTTGCTCTAATGTCATGTGTGTTTGCTTATACACTGCACTAGAATACATCATGGAAGAGTCAAGAAAGAGTTTGAAAAAATCATTGCTAAGATCATAATGCTCTGCAATGTTTTTACGGCTGCCTGATAATGAATTTTTACGTGTTTTATACCACGCTTTTAAAATCAGTTGGCTTGCTTGGGAAAGTATATTTTGATTGATTTGATCGAGAACATGGCGATTTCTAGCCAAAATTTGGATCAATTCAACCAGATTGTTACTACTCCAATATCCGTGAATATAACCTTCTGCAGCCCCAAGCACACCATTTTTAAAAATCAGGTTCATCAGGGCTTTATCATATACGTCTATCGTTACTTCTAAATCAGAAATTTCACCGACCGTACCATTCCATTCACCACGGAAATGGATTTGACCATGACGAAGTTTGAGCAAGCTCCGTAAAACCAATGGCAGTGAATCATTTTCACCGAAAATAAGCGTTTTTATCATCTTGTTTTAAATCCTTATCTTTTTTAGGGTGCCGATAAAATGGAACTTTCTTTCGCCATAAATAAAACGCTTGTACATATATCGAAGCGAGCATTTTGAAAGGTTCAAAAACATAATGAACAGCATAACGATCAAGCTGTGAAGGAACTGTGATATTTTCCAATTCAAAAAGCATCGTTGCATCAAAAATTAATTTTTGTGTTTGATAAAGCTGCATATGAATCACGTTTTGAATATCAGAAAAGTTAAAGCGCCATTTGTACTGAATATCCATCGGCATAAATGGAGAAACATGAAAACTTTTTTGAAATTCGAACTCTGCACCATGATAGCCAGAATGCGCTTCTAACCTCTCACGACAATCATGCACATAAACTTTACGTTCTTTCCAAGGGGTGTTGGTGATCTCTGTCAAGATAAAAACAAGCTGTTGCTGAGCATTAAAAATGAAATAAAACACCACAGAATTAAAACTGAAACCAAGCATTCTTGGTAAAGCCAAGACACGAATTGCTGATTGTATCGGTAAGACCACATCTACTTGTTGCAATAAGATTTTTTTTATTCTTTGCCTTAAATTCCCAGTATAGCCCTTCAAAAAATCATTTTCGTCTAGCTTTAAAATATTCCAGTGTGCTGTTGAACACAACCATGAATGACGGAGTTTCTTTGTGATCTGATCTGGATCAAAATATAAATAGCTTAAGGTTGCTTCAAATTGATGAGCCTTGGGGATAAATCGACGATGTCTAATTTTAGCTTTTGCGATAGCAAGTGGAGTTTGCAACATATTCAACGCCCCTATTCATCAGCCATAGTCATTAAATGTTCTACTACACGTTCGGCACTCCTTGCCCCATCTTCGTGAAATCCCCACCCCCAATACGCACCACAAAATGAACTGCAATGTTTACCATTTAATTCATGCCAACGGGATTGGGCCTCAAGCGCATTTTTATTAAATACGGGATGTCGATAATGTCTTTCAATATAAATCTTATCTTTGGCTATCGGTGTATTGGGATTAAGTGTAGAAAAAACCTGTGTTTTACAGTTCAAGTTTTGCAAGCTGTTCATCCAGTAAGTAAAGCCAAAATGAACATTTTCAGCCAAGGTCTGTTGTTCAGTTTGAGGCTGAGGAGTCACATGAACATGCCAGCTCGCCCACTGTGATCGGGATTTCGGCATAATTGCTGTATCACTATGTACCACCATACGATTATCTTGATAATCAAAACAACCTAAGACTTCACGCTCTGTCTCGGAAGGCTCACTCAAAAGTTTTAATGTATCATCGGCATGACTTGCAAAAATGACCCAATCAAATCGCTCTTCTGCCTGTGCTGTTACAATGGAAATATGATCATGACTTCTGATCACTTGCTTTACTTGGTTTTTTTTCCAGACAATTGTTGGACAGTGGCGCTGAATTGCGTAGATGTAGGATATTGAACCACCTTTAACTGTTTGCCACTGCGGTCGATCTTTTAATTGCAACATACGATGGTGCTGAAAAAAACTGATCACAAACTTGTAGGGAATATTCCCCACTTGATCAACAGGGCTTGACCAAAGCGCACCACACATTGGATAGAGGTGCTCGTCTCTAAATACTTGTGAATACCCATGAAGATTTAAATACTGGTCAATGGTTAATTCAGGATTACTTTCTTCGACAGAAATATCTTTATTTTCTTTATAAAAACGAAGTAAATCTGACAGCATCAATCTAAATTTCTTATTTAAAAAGTTTTGTGGTCTAACCAATAAGGACCATTTTTTTGAAGGATTATATTGAAGTCCTGTCACTTGGTTATTCACGGAAAAACTCATGTCACTGCTTTGCGCCTGCACCCCTAACTCGGCAATCATGGCACTAAAGAGAGGATAGTTATACGCATTGAAAACAATAAAACCGCTGTCTATGCTTAGGTTCTTTTGATCAATCCTAAACTCATGGGTATCTGTATGCCCACCAAAATAATTTTCTTTTTCAAAAATAGTAACATTATGCTTTTTTGAGAGTTTCCAAGCTGCATACATTCCAGAGATACCAGAGCCAACGATTGCAATGTTCATGAAGACTCCTTCGTTTGAATTTTGATTACGTTGATTTTAAGATTTTGTTTTTGGTTTTTATAAGCAGCATAAACACGTTGCGGCACAGGTTTTATTGCCCAAATCAAGCCCAACCAAGACATTGCTTTTAACACATAATAGGTGATATCGATTTGCCACCAGAAAAATCCTTGTCGAGTACTACCTGCATAATAATGATGATTGTTATGCCATCCCTCACCTAGCGTTATAATTGATAGAAGAAGATTGTTACGACTACTATCTGGAGTATCAAAATCTCTGCTGCCATATAAATGGGCAAGTGAGTTAATACATAAAGTCGCATGAATCAATAACACAGTTGAAATAACAAATCCCCAGACCAATAATTGCAGTCCAGAAGTGCCTAAATTCGGATGAGCAACAGCGAGCCACTCGCCCAATAGATAGATAGCAAAAGCGGTCATTAAAACAATGGGTAAGCTAAAGCGATCTAACCAAATGATTTCAGGAAACTTTAACCAGTCCTTGATGAGATTTTTGCGCGTCGAAAAATTCTGTGCATTTAAAAACCATCCAATATGGCTGTACCAAAAACCATGTATAGATGAATGAGGATCTTGCTCAGTGTCGGTAAAGCGATGATGATTTCTATGATGTGCTGCCCACCAAAGTGGACCGCGTTGTGCACTCATTGTTCCTAAAAGCAGGAATATAAATTGTATAGGACGTGAGGTTTGAAATGTTTTATGGGATAAATAACGATGAAAAAAAGCAGTAATTGCAAACATTCTGATCACATAAAATATGACCATAAAAATAATCGCAAACCATGAAACTCCTACCCAAAAAACAGCTAAACAAGCAAGGTGCAATAAGATAAATGGAATAATTCTCAACCATTGGATTTGAGTATCTTTGGTACTTTTAGGGCCATCAACTGGATTTGATCCAAGCCTATCTGTATTTGACCAACTATCTATCCATCCCAGAAAAAATTTAAGCATTGATTCTTCCCGACCTACCTATTTTTATAATTTTCATTTTAGAGAGCTGGATATGAAATTTATGTGAACCCCATAACACGAACTTAAATTTTAATTCAAAACTATTAAAAAACAAAAATTTATAGTTAATTTTAATTAATATTTAGTATAGTTCAGTCGTCCCCCTTAAAGATTTCACCTGAATAGTTTTATGGATAAAATTTTGCATCAATAAGCGTTTTGAGATAGACATACAATCTTAGAGAAGGATGATATATCTTTTAGTGATCCAACTAAAAATTTAAGTACTTGAATGAACCATGTTTTAAACACGATCGTATCAAAAACGCCTCAATCAATGCTAGATGTTAATTACCCGATTCTACACACACAATCTATAGATTTCGCACGTCTAATATGTAAATGTTATTGCAAATTTAGTTGAACTAAAAAATTAAACCTGCCCAACGATTTCCATTTATTTTTTCTGTGGCGTGCGAACCAGCTTAGACACATCATATCCATAATCCCGTGCAGTTTGCACATACGATTGATACGTTGCCGCATCCAGATTCGGATCTCTTGATAATATCCACAGGTACTTATGAGATGGGCCTCCGACCAATGCGACACGGTAATTAGAATCAACTCCTAGAACCCAGTAATCTCCTTTGGTGAACGGAATCCATCGTAATCCAGAAGGCAAGAAGCTAACTTTTAGCATACTATTCCCTTCATAAAGGCAAAAATAAGGTCAAATCAAGTCGGATGATATCGGATAAACAGTCAAATAAAAAAGCCTTTAAGTATTGAACTTAAAAGCTTTTTTATATCGGATCGAACAATCCCGAATAATATTTTGGTGGAGATGGCGGGAGTTGAACCCGCGTCCGCCAGCACTACACTCGAGAATACTACATGCTTAGATATCGTCTATTGTTTTAACACTAAGCGACCCGACGAACAGGGTACAAAGTGCGATCCTCTAGATTTGGTATAGTGTCCCGAGGCTCAACACTATACGGACTTGTGTGCGTGCGCTTCAGTCGGGTTCACTGACCACAAGTATTCAGTGAAGCGGACAAGCTGCCCTTAGGCAGCTAGAGCGTATGATTCGTCGTTTGCGACTATTAAAATGCAAATTTTATTTACGAGAGGAAATGCGCTCTCGGCATGCATCTATGAGTTTCATCACCAGCGTCGAAGCCAATAACATCCCCAAAGTACAGCGCAATGATAACATAGATGGCTAGAATTTAAATGTTAATTTCTAAGCATCGAACAAAATATGCGCTTATAAGTCTATATTGTTGCTGAACTTGGTTTTTCAAGACCTGAATTAAAACAAGCTGCCACAAAGACAGCATTCTCGATATAAACTTATAATGCACCATTACCTAACACAATGCCCTCACGGCGTGGGTCTACACCACCAGCATATTTGCTTTGATTATCAATTTTGACTTTCATAATCGTGGCAATACCACTGGTTTGTGCCGTATTGGAAATACCATGCCCTTTTGCTTTTAAACCATCAATCAGTTCCAGCAAAGACAACTGGTCGTTTGAGCTATCAATATTAGTATTAGGGCTATTGGTTGCACCGAAGTTCACCAGCGAAGTTGCCTGCTGGGCATTCAGGTTCCAGTCCAATGCCCCAACCAAGGTTTTAACCACATATTGAATAATGGTGCCACCGCCCGGTGAACCTGTTGCCATATAAAATTCATCAGCTGTGGTGCCTTTGAATACCAAAGTGGGTGCCATGGTACTGCGTGGACGTTTGCCCCCTTCCACCCGATTGGCCAACAAGGCCCCTGTTTGATCGACAGGGTAGGCACTAAAGTCGGTTAGCTGATTGGATAACAAGAAACCATCGACCATATGAAATGACCCCATACTGGATTCGACTGTCGATGTCATGGATACCACATTGCCATAAGCATCGACGATGGTGAACTGTGTAGTACCATGCTCAACTGTCTTATCGATGCCCGCATTTGAGTCGAATTGACCTGCTTGCGCCACCCCCATACTTTGATCTGGACTGATCAATGCGGCCCGTTGTTTTAAATAGTTTTTATCAAGCAAACTGGCAATGCCTTTCGCGGGTAATGAAATGAAGTCAGTGTCTGCCACATATTTATCACGGTCTGCATAGGCCAAGCGCTCTGTCTCAGAAACTAAATGTACGCCCATGACATCGGGTATCCCGCCTTCATTTTCTGGCTGTTTCGGCGGATATTTGCTCATATCGAAGTTCTCTAGAATACCCAGTGTTTGTGCAACTGCAATTCCTCCTGAGGATGGCGGTGGCATGGTACACACATAATAACGGTCACGGTAAGTCGTACAGATTGGCGTGCGTTTTTTAACTTGATAATTCGATAAATCCTGTAAAGTCATCAAGCTTGGAGTAATCGGTGTACGGGCAGCATCGTCCCCGATTGTTTGTCCAGCTTTTGCCACGATATTCTGCGCCATTGGCCCACTGTACATGGCTTTTGCACCTTGGCTTGCCAGTGCTTCCAGCGTTTTGGCATAAGCTTTATTGGTCATGGTTTCACCGACTTTACGAGGCGTACCATCTGGGTAGAAATAGGTCGATACCGCATTGGCATCCAGCGCCAAATGGTCGGCATTACTTACAATTGCATCGGCCAAACGTCCCGGAATACGAAAACCATGATCGGCCAGATCAATGGCTTGATAAAAAAGCTGATCCCATTTCAGTTTGCCATGCTCCTGCTGAGCCTGTTCCAGTAACCGCATCACCCCAGGAACCCCGATCGAACGTCCACTACGGCGGGTGCTTGGTACAGGGGCTGGAGATTCTGGATCATATATATCCTGTCGAATCAGATAGTATTCATTGGCTGCGGCAGGCGCAGTTTCTCGCCCGTCATAAGCTGTGACCGTTTTGCTTTTGGCATCGTAATACATCATAAAGCCACTGCCTGCGATAGTACTGGATTGTGGCTCAACCAATCCCAATACCGCCTGTACCGCAACGGCCGCATCAACGGCACTGCCACCCGCTTTTAAAATCTCGCATCCTGCCTTTACTGCCAATGGCGTGTTCGCGACCACCATATATTGATCAGCATATTTAACCGTATTGTTTAATCGATAGCCTGACGCACCTTCGGGGGCCGCTGGATCACCATTCTGGTCTGAACCCACCACCACACTGGAACCATCCTGTACCAGTTTGCTACAGCTCGTTGAATCTTGGTCAATAATTACATTGGAATTTGATGGGTGATTGCTATTGGAGTCATTGCCCGATTGATCTGATGAGGAATTATTTCCACATCCTTGTAATATGCCAACAGCCAATAGACTACTGAACAAAAATGAATATTTATGATTCACGTGATAACTCCACTATATCGATCGACCTATCCATGCAATTGTCATGCAAGCGTCTTTATTTTTAGGTACAAATGTTTTTAATCTTTGATAAAAAATAACTTTTAGTCATCTCTAATAATTTTGGGCCTTCAATCCTAAGCCCACCAATGTCTCTCCTTGTTTGATCATGTCGTCTTTTTGAACTTTCAGCCCGATTCTGGCACGTATTTCTGCTATAAAAACAGGCAAAATCTAACAATTCCTAGCCAAGACACTATTTTTATACATAAAAAAAGCACCTCCCAAGAGATGCTTTTTTTCTTCAAAATATCTAGTGTGTTGGCATGCCACCCGTATTGCCTTTCGGCTTTGGACTCATCCAGATCAAGGCACTGGCAAATACAAACACAATCGCCAACAGCATAAACACATGATTGGCAGACATGGTAATGGCCTCTTTATCGACCAGATTCGAAATCATAGCGAGTGTCGCATCAGAAGAGAATCCATTCTGCAACAGGGTATTTTGTACTTCTTGCGGATGTAAATTATTCACCATTTCACTACGCGCCACTTTGGCATGATCATCCCAAATCGTGACTGCAATCGACGCACCAATCGCCCCTGCCATGGTTCTCAAGAAGTTCATCAAACCAGCAGCCGAGGCCATTTCCTGTGGCAACACCGAACCCATTGCAATATTCGACAGCGGTATAAAGAAGAATGGCACGGCAAAGCCCTGCAAGATTTGCGGCCAAGCCAAAGACATAAAGTCAGCATCCGTCACCCAAAAAGCGCGCATTAAAGTCACCACACCCAGCAAGGCTAAACCAAAACTGGCCAATGCACGCGGGTCATATTTGGTTGACAGCTTGGCTACAATCGGGGACATGGTCAGACTGCCAAACCCCATGGTTGCAGTTAGATAACCCGCCCATGTGGCGGTATAGCCTAAATTAATCTGTAGCCACTGTGGAATCAGCACAATACTGCCAAAGAAGGAACCGAAGCCAAAAGCCAACGCCAATACGGACACGGCGAAGCCCCGATGTCGGAACACATGCAAATTCACCACGGGATGCTTTTCGGTCAGCTCCCAGATCATAAACACAATAAAACCAACCACGGCAATTAAAGCCAACATGATTATACTGCTGCTGTTAAACCAGTCTCGTTCATGCCCCAAATCGAGCATCAATTGCAGTGCACCAATCCAGAGCACCAACAACCCCAAACCAATCGCATCAATTCGTAGTTTTTCTGTTTTGGTTTCAGCTACAGATAACAAACGTATCGCAGCTAAAGCACAGAAAATCCCGACAGGAATATTGATAAAGAAAATCCAGTGCCAAGAAAGATTGTCACTGATTAATCCACCAAGGATTGGACCTAAAATTGGTCCGATTACCGTGGTCATCGCCCAGAGACCCATCGCCTGTGCATGCTTTTCAGGTGGGAAAATCCGCATCAATAAGGTTTGGCTGAGTGGCATGAGTGGACCACCACACAGACCCTGTCCGATACGGAAAAACACCAGCATTTCCAAGGAAGTGGCAAGACCACATAGAAAGGAAAAGAGGGTAAAACCAATCAGACCAAAAACAAACACGCGCACTGTACCAAAGCGTCCTGCAAGCCATCCTGTTAATGGCACACAAATCGCTTCTGCAACGGCGTAGGAGGTAATGACCCAAGTGCCTTGTGAACTGGAAACTGCGAGGTTACCTGTAATATGAGGCACAGATACGTTGGCAATGGTGGTATCTAGGACCACCATAAAATTGGAAAGGGCGATGACAAATGCTGCAAGCAGTAGACGCCCACCACTAAGTTCTGCAAAAGGATTTTGCGTTTTCATGGCTAATTACTTCGATGCGAGATCAATATCCGCTTGCATCGACAGCCCCACACGCAATGGATGTTGTGCAAGTTCTTTCGGATCAAGACTGATACGTACAGGTAAACGCTGTACCACTTTAATCCAGTTACCCGTAGCATTTTGTGCAGGAATCAAGGCGAAAGCAGCACCCGTACCACCAGAAAAACCTTGTACTACGCCATGATAGACCACATCATCACCATACAAGTCAGAACGTAAAGTGACTTTCTGTCCGGCTTTGACTTTCGCCAACTGGCTTTCTTTATAGTTGGCATCGACATACAGTGCAGACACTGGGACTACCGACATCATTACCGTACCCGGTGCAACGCGTTGTCCAATCTGGATATTACGGCGTGCGATCACGCCATCGATAGGTGCTCGAATTACCGTACGTTCTAGATCCAGTGTAGCTTGTTCCACATGTGCTTTCGCCACCAATACATCAGGAGTCGATGCTTCATTCAAACCTTGGATCAAGGCATCGTTGGCAGCCAATGTACTTTCCGCAGCTTTACGGCTCGAAGAGGCTTGCGCCAAACCAGCCTGAGCTAATTCCAGACTGGCTTTTGCCGTAGAAACCGCACTTTGTGCCTTACTCAATTCTTCTTTAGAAATCGCGCCAGATGCAGCCAGCTCATTACGACGATTCAATTCCAGTGCAGCACGATCGTAGTCTGCTTGCGCCTTGCTCACTTGTGCTTGTGCACTGGTGATTTCATCATTACGCACCACCACTTGAGAGTTCAAAGAACTGCTATTGGCCTGACTTTGTTTATATTGACGCTGCGCCTTGGCAAGTTCCGCCTGCGCCTGTGCCAATTGAATCTTGGCATCACGCTCATCAATACGCACCAACACATCACCCTGTTTAACCTGTTGCGTCTCTTTCACCAATACATCGGTCACCTGCCCACTGACCATCGAGGTAATCTGTGCGGTTTCTGCGCCGACATAGGCGTTGTCGGTACTAACTGAATGGTTAAAGAACAGTGCCCAAATACCGTACAGGATTGCAGCAAGAATAAGAATGAGTGCGAAAAATCCGAGAAACTTTTTACGTTTTGCTTTCATTGCATCATCTGATGCCGAGTCTGAAGCAACATCCTGAGGCTTGGCTTGGGCGTCGGTCATAGGTTATTCCTGAAAATTAAAGAGACTTTTTAACTTTTGGTTTAATCAGCCGATCAGTTTATTTAAAAAAACTTAACTGAATGTTAAAACCCAAAGTGCAAAACGGCAGCAAAATATTATTGGGCATTTTAACGATAAAAAATCATAATACGAGAATAAAAAAAATAACTGATGCGTTCAATTATTAATTAATGATATTTTTTAAGTAGACTCACGATACAAGTCTTTCCAAATCCCCCCAATCAGCTCTTGGTTTAAAGTTTAATCGCGCGTGTTGCCAAAAACGTTGGCATAAATCGATCTACTCAAAAACGTGGCTACAATTGATCATCTTCATAAAAGCTCTGAAGCAGAAAGCCTGCAGCCAGTTGCCGCTGAATTAAATCAGTGAAGCTATGCCCAAATACCACTACTTCTCCTCTTTGTAACTTGGCATTGAGCGCGTCCGCACTTAGATCCTGAAGATCTGAATAAGGCAAGGTATACATCGGATGAATCAGTCCCTGCTTGGCATATTCAGGATTACGATCTGAAATAAAAACCACAGGATTATAAAACTGGCGATCAGAATCCCTTGAGGTTTTTTAAGACTCGAGAACACATCTTCCAGACCGCTTGAATATCCGCAACCTAGAGGTTTGAAATGGGTTGGATGATCAGGTCAAATTCAGCATTGTGAAAGGCATGCAAATCACACATATTTCCCTGTACAGTCTTGAGATGCAGTCCTTCCCGCTCAGCCACCATGCGATCTTGCTGTAGTTGCTGATCGGAAAGATCAAACACCGTGACATTCGCACCCGCAGCCGCCAACACAGGTGCTTGTTGACCACCTGCAGAGGCTAAACACAAAATATTTTTCCCGACAATCTCACCGAGCCATGCTTTGGCTAATGGTCTTGGGATAATATGCACTTCCCAATCGCCCTGAAGGGCTACAGTGATGAGTTCATGACTAACAGAACGTGACCATGACTGCTGCTCTTGCGCCTGCTTATCCATGCTGCTCGATTATGTTTAAGCAAATCAAAATGATGCTTCAGATGAGGTACAACAGCCCCTTTTTCTTGCTGAATCACGTATTCCTTAGGATAGAAATACGTTATCAATGCGGAAAAAGGAAGTTGAATGAAAGACAGAAGTCCATGCTAAAAAACAGCTTAAGTGTTCAACACTTTTTAGTAAGCATAAGAGGCAATTGCTGTCGCAATAGGCTTATCTTCATCATTGACCATGGTCATGCGCATGGTACAACCTTTACGCCCTAAACGTAGCGTTTCAGCACGGGCAATGAAGTATTTTCCACGCCCAGGAGCCAGATAATCGACACGCATGTCTACAGTGGCCAAACGGGATACTTTCTTGATGGTATCAGGCAGATCTTCTGGCGTGGCACGGAGATAGAGTTGCTCCATTGCAGCGACCCCTCCAATACTGTCCAGAATCGTGGCAGCGACACCCCCATGTAAAATCTGAAATGCCACATTTCCCACCAGTTCGGGTTGCATCTCAACATAGGCTTCAATCTGGCCATCGACCACCCGCATCACCATGCCGCAATATTTAAAAAACGGACAGGCATTGAATGCCTTACATAATTGCTTCGAGACCACTTGGTGGTCTGCCTTGGCACCTAACTGAATATTCCCAGTCCAGTTTCTCTTTACATCATTCATACGCGGCCTACACTCAATGGAGAGAATAACTTTCCATTCTTTTGCACAAATCTAAAAATATGGGGCTACAATAGCGGGGTTTGTAATTGAGTGATGTCGCTGAACTCTCCCCTAGCATGGCTGAATCACTCAATTATTCCTATAGTGTAATACTGAACATCGAGATTGTTATGACTTATACGTTCAATCGTCCAGCTTTTCCTGCGACTCGCATGCGCCGTATCCGTAAAAATGACCAACTACGTGCCATGGTCAGCGAAACACATCTGACAACGGATCATTTGATTTATCCAGTGTTTGTATTACCAGGACAACAACAGACCCAAGACATTCCAAGCATGCCCAATGTGCAACGTTTGTCCGCTGATTTATTATTAAAAAAAGCAGAAAACCTGCTTGAACTCGGGGTTTCAAAACTGGCTTTATTCCCAGTCACCCCTCAACAAGATAAGAGCTTAACTGCAGAAGCCGCTTGGCATGAAGATGGCTTGGTACAAACCACTTGCCGCCTCCTTAAAAAAGAATTACCAGAGATGGTCTTGATTACCGATGGTGCACTTGATCCTTATACCACACATGGTCAAGACGGTATTATTGATGACACGGGTTATGTACTCAATGACGAAACCGTTGAATGCTTAGTAAAACAGGCCCTGAGTCATGCTGCGGCAGGTGCCGATGTGATTGCACCAAGTGACATGATGGATGGTCGTATTGGCGCAATTCGCCAAGCACTTGAACAAAATGATTTTATCTACACCAACATCATGGCTTATTCAGCCAAATATGCCTCAAGCTTCTATGGTCCTTTCAGAGATGCAGTCGGTTCTGCCAGCAACTTGAAAGGCGGTAATAAATATAATTACCAAATGGATGTGGGGAACCGTGCTGAAGCCTTGCATGAGATTGCACTGGATCTACAAGAAGGTGCG
The DNA here is from genome assembly GCF_000876115.1 of Acinetobacter sp. NBRC 110496. Classification (NCBI taxonomy): domain Bacteria; kingdom Pseudomonadati; phylum Pseudomonadota; class Gammaproteobacteria; order Moraxellales; family Moraxellaceae; genus Acinetobacter; species Acinetobacter sp. NBRC 110496. The sequence continues at coordinate 18,611 of NZ_BBTF01000034.1, read as the reverse complement.
GATATGGTGATTGTCAAACCGGGTATGCCTTATCTGGATGTAGTGCGTGAAGTCAAAGATACCTTTGGTGTGCCAACCTTTATCTATCAAGTCAGTGGTGAATACGCCATGCTTGCCGGTGCAATTCAAAATGGCTGGCTATCTGACAGCGTGATCTTAGAGTCATTATTGTGTTGCCGTCGTGCGGGTGCAGATGGGATCTGGACCTATTTTGCGGAAGATGCAGCCCGTAAATTAAAAGAGATGAAATAGAAGTTATATTTCATCTATCCGAAAATGATAGTATCTACTCCAGAGTCTTGTTGAGCTCTCATCCTTTTTCTGGATTAGCCTTCGGCTCGACCTACTTTTCTTTCGGGAAAAGTAGGCAAAACCATTGTCATTCGCAAAACCTGTTCACTTCTTACATTTTTCTAATATTGAGGATGTATAACAGGGCTTCTCTTAGCGTATATCACGCAGGTTGCGAATGACGTCTTCCGTGTAGCAAATTTCAAGATACGTTTTATCTTAGAAACCACTTAAATTAAAGTTATGCATATTGCCATCATTGGTGCGGGTATTAGTGGCTTAATGTCAGCATTGGAACTTGCTGAACAAGGCTGCTCTGTCGATATTTTTGACCAACAACAAGCAGGTCAAGCCGCCTCATGGGCAGGTGGAGGTATCCTCTCGCCGATGTATCCTTGGCGTTATGCGCCCGAAGTCAATCAACTGGCGCAATATGGCAAGCCCCTCTACCAAGCATGGAATGAAAAACTGCTGCCTGTTACGGATATTGATTTTCAAATCCACGATACAGGCATGCTAATTTTCGATCAGGACGATTTTGAAATTGGCTTGAATTACGCCACTCGATATCAAGAACCGATGCAACACAGTGAACTGCTCAATCGTTCTCAACTACAGCGCGTCAACCCATATATTTCAGCACAATTCCAACACGCAATGTATTTCCCATACCTGTCCAATGTCCGTAATCCACGTTTATTACAATCGTTAATTTGCTATTTAAAACAACACGCTGCGGTACGTTTCTTTGAGCATTGCCCTGTTGAAAAACTGATGATTCAAAATAAAAAAGTTCAATGGATTGAAACCGAAGATAGTCGGAAATTTACTGCAGATCATATGGTGATTACGTCTGGGGCATGGAGTCAGCAATGGCAACAGCAGCTTCAACGCAATATCCCAGTATATCCCGTGCAAGGGCAAATGCTGTTATTTAAAACCCCTGAAAACTGGCTGCCAACCATGTGCATGAATCGGGTGATGTATCTGATTCCACGTCAAGATGGTCACATTGTCTGTGGTTCAAGCATGGCAGAGACTGGCTTTAGTACTGCGGTGGATGAACATACCCAGCAAGATATCCTCACTGCCTGCTTAGAGATGGTGCCTGAGTTAGCGCAATTCCCGATTGTAAAACGCTGGGCAGGTTTACGTCCAAGTTCCCCACAGGGTATTCCCTATATCGGCCTCATGCCAGACTTGGAAAATCTTTGGGCTAACTTTGGGCATTTCCGCAATGGCCTGTGTATGGGCTCGGGCTCAGCGCGTCTACTACGTCAGCTCATTTTGAAGCAAGACCCACTGGTTGATCCCCTAGCCTATTCACCTCTACGCTTAAAGCGACAGGATTTAATTTCCTGCTAAAATTTCAGTTAATGCCACATTCAAATCTGGATATTGGAATTGGAAGCCCTGTTCTAACAACGCCTTAGGTGCCACATATTGACCATTCAAAATAAGCTGCGATTGTTCACCAAGCACCGATTTAAACACACACTTAGGCATTGGTATAAAAGGTTTACGTCTTAACATCTGAGCAGCCATTTGAACGAACTGCTTTTGATTGATTTGTTCTGGGGCGACAAGATTATACGCCTTTTGACTGTGATTAGATTGCAACAGAAAAACCATGGCATTCAGTACATCTTGGATATGAATCCACACGACTGGTTGCTGTCCTGAACCAATTTGTGCAATGGTATTCAGTCGAATCGGTAACAGCATTTGTGGCAAAATCCCGCCCCGTCCAAAAACTACACCTAAACGAATGATCTTGGTATTTTGTTGACTAAATTTTAAAGCGGTCTGTTCCCATTTTTGGCAAAGTTCGGACATAAAAATCGCTTGTGGTGGCGTATTTTCATCACAAACAAGTTTCCATTGCTCTTGTGGATCAATACCGTAATAACCAATCGCAGAGCCAGAAATAATGCATTTGGGAACAATTTGCCGATGTTCCAGCCATTGATATAGTTGTTCTGTCACCGTAACACGGCTGTGTATTAATTGCTGTTTACGCTGTTCCGTCCAGCGTTTTGCACCAATATTTTCACCAGCCAGATTAATCACATAATCAATCTGTTGCGTTGCAATTTGATCAAGATCATTCACCCAACGTAGCGCTGAATGCTGAGAAACCCGATTTGGCTGTCGGGTCAGTGCAATGATTTGATAGTGTTGTTCTAATAAAAAAGGCAACAAATGTGAGCCAATAAAACCACTTGCACCTGTGATTAAAACCGTCTGTTTTTGCATCGCACTCTCATCCCGCATGATATTGATCAGATCAATGTCTAACTCTTAGCAGAATGAAAGTGAATTACAAGTGAACTTTGTTCAACTAGTTGAACATTTTATTGGCCATTCGCTGTGCTTGCGGTCCATAAAACCAATAGGTAATCAAGAACAGTGGCACGGCTATCACAAACCACATTGCTATAATACTAAGCAAAAATGCAGGTTGTTTCAGATATAACAAGAAGTTTTGCCACACTTCGGGATCTTTGCGTGCAAAAATAAATAGCCCGAACAATAAGCCACAGACGTGGTATCCCCAAAAGATCAGACTAAATCCAATACTTAAACGTTTCCTTTCCTGTGGCGTGGGTGCACGGCGCTGTTTCTTCAAAAATTTAAATAAAAGCACAATGATGGCAATTAAATAAGGAATAGCAGTCAATACGCCGCCAATACTATTAGGCAAAATGGCTGCTAGCACACCAACCAACAAAGTCGCAGTAAAACAAATTATGAAAAACCAGAAATAATACAAACGCAATGAAATCATATAGATAAACCTAATTAGACTGGTCTTAAGTAATAATTATAAATTTTTTTCACTTTTTTTTCATTTTAATGTCAACCAATCCTCAAGCAACAGCGTTATATAGGGTACAAGGTCGCAGCAACCGATTGGACATTGCACGGCATCCGCAGTGTTTTCGGTGACCTTTCATTATGACTCTCCATCTTTCGCAATGGTTGTGTTAGCAGCCAGAACCATTGAAAAAGATTTTGACCGACGATTTATCATCACTCGAATCGTCGGTTTTTATTTGCCTGAAATTTGTATGCTAAAACGTATCAGCAACATACATTTTCATCAATTCCCCCTCATCATCTTGAACCCTTGTTAAAAATACCCAACCGCATTTTTCATAAAAATCATCTAGGTCTGTGACCAAATACAGTTTCTCAAACCCTAAATTTTTCATTTCCGCACGTATGAAGTCCAACAGTTCCCTTGCAATATTCTGCTTCCGATAAGCCTCTTCAACAAATAGCGCACATAGATTGGGACTAAGGTCGTTACGGTCATGAAAATCATTCTCGATCACTCCAGCCCCTGCAATGATTTGCTGATGTTTATTCAGAATCAGATACCATTGTGGAATTTCTCCTGGCTGTTCAATTGAGATTTGTATGCTGTCTCGATAGGCCTCAACAGGAATTCCCCATTGATCTGAAAACCAATGTGCAGCCTGTTCTTGCAATTCAGGATGATTCTCTAATTTAATAATTTTCATCAATACAGGATTAACCTCTTATATCTTATTCAAATGTATTCAACGCAATTTTATGATCAAACCGCAAAATGCGCACCTGCTTACATAAATCTCTCGTCTTTCAATTCCATATCTCTTTAGAATAATTCTGCGACTATAAAAATTAAGGGCAGATGGAATGAACAACATTATTTATTTTGAAATCCAGTCATCAAATCCACAACGTGATGTTCATTTTTATCAATCCATTTTTGGCTGGAAATTTGAAAAAGTGCACGACTTACCGATCGAGTACTATCGAATTACTACAGAGGGGATTTACGGTGGTTTACTGCAACGTCCCGTTGCAACACCAGCAACAGGATGTGGCAGCAACGCTTTTACCTGTAGTATAGAGGTGGCAAATTTCGATGAAATTGCAGCTAAAATTTTAAGTCTAGGTGGGATTATCACCATGGAAAAATTTGCCATCCCGAACCGCTGCTGGCAAGGCTATTTCATCGACCTCGATCATAATACCTTCGGGATTTGCGAAATCGATGAAAATGCAAAATGACAGCACTATAATAAAACTTAATAAAATAGTATAAGTTTTAGAAAACTTTAAAAGCAATTAAATTAGAGCTTATTTAAATACAGTTTACATTAGATTTAATAAAAAACTTAAAATTAACTAAAAAAACACCTTTAGCACTATCTTTTATTTTCTATTTTACAATAGCTTTATTACTTTTTAGTAGCATATGAGCCCCCTAAAGCCAACATCATTAATTACTAAAAAACTAAAACAACTTAAAAAATAAGGAGAAATATTCTGTATAGCTTTAATATAAGCTTACTTCTCATTGTTAATCAATAAATTTAATAGTCAAATTTTGTGCCTGTGTTGCACCTTTTAAATTTTCAACCCCACCCAATACTGGAACCAGTACATTTACGCATAGTATTTTTCTATCTAATTGTTCCCCATTTACTTTCTTTAGAAATTCTTTTTTATCCCAAGTTGTTATGAGGTCACCATATCCATTTACTTTTATAGCCAGATCAACTGTTGTTCCTGCTCCCCTCATAGACGATCTATTTGATGTATAAATATATTCACCACAGATATCTTTCCTTATATAAGTATAGTTTTTTGATTTTTCTTTCATCCAATAAAAAAATAAGAAAAATGAAATGACAAGAATAAAATACCCAAGTATGGGTCTTTCTTTCTTCTAAATAGAAGAAAAAAACCGACAATAAAAGATATTTTCCAAAAATATGAAACTAAAATCATAAAAGTCATTGTTTCCCCATGAATAACTATTTAACAAGTATAAGCCCTCACACCACTATAAAATATATTTTCACAGCCCACACGAAGATTAAAAAATATAAATCATTACTATTTTTTAATAATTAAAACCTTTAAACTAAATATGTGATTATAATTTATTAACTATAATAGCTTAAAAAAGTTTTATTTTTAATGCCCTTTAAACTGTGGCGGACGTTTTTCTAACATAGCCCGAACGCCCTCTTGTGCATCTTCAGATACAAACAGTGGCATTAAATAATTGTTCATTTTTTCAAATGCGACGCTTTGTCCCTGTGTTACTGCATCTGTTGCAGAAGCCAATAACGCCTGTACAGCCAATGGTGCAGAAACACAGATTTCTTTAGCAATTTCCAAGGCACGCTCAAGTTGCTGCCCTGACGCCACCACCTCCGAGACGAGGTTCAATTCATAGGCCGTTTTACTATCAAAAGTTTTGCCCGTTAATAAATAAGGCATCGCTTTTTGCCAACCTGCAGCCTGCACGAAACGAACAGTTGCACCACCAAATGGCATGATGCCGCGTAATACTTCCAACTGACCAAAGATGGTATTTTCACCGGCAATCACCACATCGGCATTCAGCATTAACTCCACCCCAGCGGTATAGCAGATCCCTTGTACTGCCACAATGACTGGTTTAGTCCGATGCCGACCACCTGTTCCCCACGGATTCACCTGATCCGCTGCAAAATTAAAAATGCCTTGTGAAATTTTAGACTGTAATTCCACCAGATCTAAGCCCGCGGTAAAATGATCACCATGCGCAAAAATCACGGCGCAACGCAATTCAGCATTGTTTTCATATTCTGTTAAAGCAAGGGATAAATCCTGAATCATATGGCTATCGAAAGCATTGCGCTTTGCCACCCGATCCAAGCCAATCAACATGATGTGATCAATAATTTCGCGGCTTACTTGACCTAAGCTCATTCTATATTCCTCATTGTTAAAATAATGCTATAGAGCTCAAACTAGAGCATCGCTTAAAAATGATCAAGCGGCATCTTGTAGTGCTTTTTCTGCTGAGCAAGACGCTCCCTTCGCCCTAAATACGTGCTACCTTATTCGGGTTTATTTTATTTTTAGATTCATTTATGACCGTGCGTTTTTTTCATACGTCTGATTGGCATTTGGGGCAGTTTTTTTATAATCATTCCCGCCACTACGAACATGAACAATTTCTGGCATGGTTACTTGAGCAGATCAAAGCCAAACAACCGCATGCCTTATTGATTGCGGGCGATATTTTTGATGTGATTAATCCCAGCTCACAGGCACAAAAACAACTGTATCAGTTCCTTGCCGATGCTCATGAGCTTGCCCCACACATGCAAACCTTAATGATTGCAGGCAATCACGACTCGGGTTATCGCATTGAACAGGTTGAGCCTCTTTTAGAAAAATATAATGCCAAAACCGTTGGGGTAATTCGTTGGAATCAAGATAAAAGCCTCGATTTAGAACGTTTAATTTTGCCGATTTATGATGAGCAAAAACAGATTGTGGCGTGGTGTATTGCCCTGCCATTTCTACGATCAGCTGAAATCACAGGCTTTAATGAACACACCACCAACAGTCAGAATGCGATTGCTTATTTGCATCAACAATTGATCGAAGAAGCCAAACGCCGTAAAACTGATGATCAAGCCCTGATTCTAATGTCGCATGCGCATATGCAAGGCGGAGAAACCTCCGATTCAGAACGACCGATTATTATTGGTAATGAAGAAGCCCTATCTACGGCTCTGTTCGATGACAGCATTGATTATGTAGCACTGGGACATTTGCATAAACCGCAAAAAGTACAGCATCCACATATTCGTTATAGCGGTTCACCTATTCCTCTGTCATTTAGTGAAATCAACTATAAACATCAAGTGGTTGAAGTTACCGTTGATCCTAAAAAAAATGAAGACGCGTTTAGCTTTGAAACTTTGCCGATACCTCGAAGTATTCAACTGCATAAAATTAAAGATGAACTCAGTGCAGTCATGCAACGCCTGCGCAATCTGCCAAATGAACCGATCGAAAATCTCGAGCATCGTGAATATGTCGATATCGAATATCACACCACGACGCCCCCACAACCCAATCTACGACAACAATTTGAAGATGCCTTGCCCAAAGATCGTTATCGGTTGGTACGCATTTCCAGACAATATCTCTCCAATGAAAGCACTGCCGTGAGCAAGCAAACAATTAGCCTAGAACCACCAACACCCGAAAAACTATTTCAGCAAATTTGGGAGAAAAAGGGCTATCACGCCGATGATGAAGTCACCAAAGACTTTATGAGTTTGGTCGCAGAAGCGCAAAAGCAACTTGAAGATGATCAGACTGTTTAAGGACCTGCCATGAAAATTTTATCAATTCGGCTGAAAAATTTGGCATCTTTAGCAGATGAGCATTTTATTGATTTTGAGACTGAGCCTTTGGCCAGTGCGGGACTGATCGCCATTGTCGGAAAAACTGGCGCAGGAAAATCCACGATTTTAGATGCCATGTGTCTGGCATTATTTAATAAAATTCCGCGCCTCAAAGAAAGTGATGGCAAACTGTTAGATGTCGATGGTTCGGAACTGCTAACCAACTCCCCTTTAACGGTTCTACGTCGCGGTACAGGACATGGTTTTGCCGAACTGTGTTTTGTGGCGCAAGACCAAAAACATTACCTTGCACGTTGGGAAATTAAACGCGCCCGTGAAAATGCCAGTGGCAAACTGCAAAGTGTACAACGCTCACTCAAATGCCTGACCGATGGTGTGGTCGTTGCAGACAAAAGCAAAGCAGTTGAAGCCCATATTCAACAGATTACTCAACTCAGTTTTGAGCAATTCACCCGTGCGGTACTGTTGGCACAGTCTGAAGTCACCGCTTTTTTAAAGGCACGCGATAATGAACGTGGTGAATTATTAGAATATCTGACCAATTCCAGTATTTTTGCAAAAATTGGGCAACTGGCTTTTGAAAAAACCCGTGAAATCAGCAACCAGCGCAAGCAACTGGAAAATGTGCTCGGTCATATTGAAATCAGTTCAGATGAAGAAATTGCCGAATTAAAAGCTCAATTCCAGCAGGTACAGCAACAGGTTCAACAGTTGGAAGCTAACAAAGTTCAGCTCAATCAACAGCAACAATGGTTTGAACAGCAACAGAAACTTCAAACTGAAATCACACTAAAACAGCAACAGCATGACATTCAGATTCAAGCATATGAGGCATTAGCAGCAGATCGCAGTCGACTCAGTCAACTCGAAACCTTTTCAGGCATTCGTCCTGTTGTATTCCAACAACAACAGCTGGAAAAAGCACTGCAACAGCTTGAGCCACAGATTCAACACAAGCAGCAGCACTTTTCGACATTAAGCACTCACTTTGAGCAAGAAAAAACAGCTTATACCCAAGCTGAAACAGCCTTACAGCAATTTCAAAGCTTTGAACAAAAACATCAGCATGAACTCTCCCAAGTGCGTAAATATGTACAAGAACGTGAATATATTGCCGATGAATATAAGAAAACTAAAGTCCGCTTAAGCCAAAACGAAGCGCAACAACAACCATTGCTTGAGCAACAACAGCAGTTTGAACAAAGCCACCATAACCTATCCATACAACAGCAGCGCTGTTTTGAACAACTGCAACAAAGCGTACAATTCTCCGCTTTAGATAAAGGGTTGAATGCTCATATTCAGCAGCTCAATCAATTTATTCAGCAATACCAAAAAGTCGAACAAAATTTAGGCTCGATTCAACAGGCACAGTCCAAGCTTGAGCAAGATAAAATCCTATTGCATGAACTCATTCAAAAATTTGGTCCACCACAACAGATTGAAAATCAGATTGAGCAGAAACAAAAACTCAGAGAACAGCAACAGGCTCGACTGAATCAACTGGATCTGACTCAACAAAAATTACAGCATTATTTTGAACTTAAAAAAGAATACGAGGCACTGACTCATCAGCTTAGTACCACGCAGCAACAATATCAGCAGCTGGAACAACAACTGCAAACAAGTGAAGTCGACTTTCAATCTGCCAAAACTGAACGGGAAAAATTACAGCAAGTATTGCAACAACAACGTTTATTGCATGCTGAAAATATCGAACATCTGCGGGCTGAACTCAAACACGGCGAAGCTTGTCTGGTCTGTGGCAGTACCGAACATCCCTACCGTGATGATGCCAGTCAGCTCTCCAAAGCCTTGTATAAACTACAACAACAGCAAGAACAACAGGCTCTTCAACACGAACAACACTGTTTTCAGCTTTGGCAAAATATACAGCAGCAATTTACCCAAATTCGTACCGAACAGACCCAATTACAGTCGGCCGTGCAACAAGCGGATGACAAATTCAAGCTGCAACATCAAGAATTAGTCAAACATGCAGCACAGTTCGACGTCCAGTTAGATTTAACTCAGCCGCATGCGGAAATAGCTAGAGCGCAACAGCAATGGGGCAATGAGACAAGCCAATTCAAACAACAGATCGAACTTGAGTTACAGCAACTGCATCAGGCCAATAAAGACCACTACAACCTGACCCAGATCATTCAAAATATTCACTATCAAATCGAAAGCGTACAGCAGTTACAACAACAGATTCAGCATATTATAGATTGCCTAACGCATGATGAACAAAGCCTATGGCAGCAACAAACTTTAGGCTACGCGCCACAGCTCGTGCAACGTTTGCAGCAACGCACCCAACAACTTGAACAAGCTGAGACCCTAAGTAAACAACAAGACCAACTCAAACAGCAACTGAATTTATTAAAGTCCAATCTAGTCGGTTTACTGACTCAACATACCGAGTTTAACCAGCAACTCAAAGACATCGAAGTTAAAGGCAAACAAAATACAGAATCTGCACATCAACTCATTGTAGCGATGACCGGTTTAACCGAACTTAAAGCCAATGAATGGCTAAATCAACATGATCAACAACGCCAACAATTACAACAGCAATATCATCAAAACAAGCAAAGTTTTGAACAAGCTCGTCAAAGTTTTGAACAGCAGAAAAATGAATTGGAACTGCTTAAAGCCCACCAGCAGCAGCAACAAGCGACCCATGCTCAAGCCAAAAATGAAATTCATGCATGGCTGAGCCAACATCCCGAGTTTGCAGAAAAGCAGTTGGCTGACTTACTTAGCATTGGTACAGAACAAGAACAGCAGATTCGAACGGCATTACACAATGCAGAGCGCTTGCTCAATGAAGCCGCCTCTGCACTAAAAACACTACAACAGCAATTAGATGTTCATCAGCAACAACAACCACACATTGAACAGACCCAGTTGCTTGAACATATCCGTATCAATCATGAGGAGCTACAGCAGCAAGCTGAACAACGTGATCAATTCAAACTGAAATTGGAAGTCCATCAACAAAATGTCGCCAAACAAAAGCAGTTTGCCGATCAAATCCAGCAGATTCAGCAGCAGGAACACCGCTGGAATAAAATTTCCAGTTTGATTGGTGATTCTAAAGGCAAGGATTTCCGTGATTTAGCCCAGCAATATAATCTGGATATTCTGCTCGAATATGCCAACCAGCAACTCAACATGTTGTCACAGCGTTATACCTTAAAACGTTTGGATAACTCCCTCAGCCTAGCCATCATTGACCATGATATGGATGGAGAAACCCGTTCCGTGGCTTCATTGTCTGGCGGTGAGTCTTTCCTGACCGCCCTTGCGATTTCTTTGGCGATTGCCAATATGGCGTCTGGCTCAATGAAAATCGAGTCGCTGTTTATTGATGAAGGTTTTGGCACGCTGGATGCCTCTTCGCTACATATGGTAATGAATGCCTTGGATCAGTTGCAAAGTCAAGGACGCAAAGTCATCCTCATTTCACATATTCAGGAGATGCACGAACGGATTCCTGTACAAATTCAGGTACAGCCGATTGGGTCAGGTTCGAGTCGGATTGAGGTGGTCGGGTAAATAAAACCGAATGCAAGAATAAACAACTTCGGTTTATCCGCGACTGAAATGTTGAGCATATTTAATAATATATTTTCATAGGGAGTACTCTACCTTCCCTATGAAAATATAAGCAGTCATGCGTTGTTAGTGAATACACAACACCACAACAGCAAAACCTAAACAATATAGACCAAACAAATGCCAACGGCCATGCTCTAACCAAGAAGAGAGCCATTTCAATGCAAGTAGACCAGCACCAAAGCTAAAACACATGCCAAGCAAACTTGGGGTTATGACATGTGATAATTGCCCATGCGCAACAACTTGCCCCCCTTGAGCGTGAACTAAACGATACAGCTCTTTTAAAATAACAGCTGGGGTTAATACCACCGCCAGTGCAAAACTAAATTCTTCTGCTCTCTGACGCGATACTCCCAAGAATAAACCCGTCGAAATCGTCGCACCTGAGCGGGAAAAACCGCGAAAAGGCAAACAAAGTGCCTGTACGGCGCCAATAATCGAAGCACTCCGTAAATTGATATTGCCTTGCTGTCCTCGATCTAAGCGCGATGATAAAATAATCAGTATCCCTGCTGCTGCAAGTGCCGCTGCCATTAATTTTGAATTACTAAACAGATGTTCAATCTCAAAACTACTCGCCCCACCAAAAAATACATGTTTAATTAAAGCTTGCAATGCTAGACCCAATACACCCGTAATCAGTGTTGCCAGCACAACATAGAATGCCTGACGTTTAAAACTTTCCCATGAAGAAAAATAGGTGTCTTTCCATGATTTCCAAAAATAGACAATAACCGCAAACATTGTACCTGTATGCAACATGACCAGCAGGAAGGTCATATCTGGTGCAGAAGGATCATACCCCATGAGCTTTTCAGCTAAAATTACATGTGCTGAGCTAGAAACAGGTAATAATTCTGCGAAGCCCTGAATGATCGCTAGAATAAAAACGTGTAATAAATCCATACATTACAAACTCAAACATTAAAATATTTGCGTTATAAATGAGAAAAATTAAGCTTAAATTAATTGATTACAGATTCACCACAAAATATCCGACCCAAAGCGGAAATTATTCTTTCTTTAGCGCTTCCCTCGATCCAAACAAGGCTGTTCCAATTCTGACCATGGTTGAACCTGCTGCAATTGCAGCATCTAAGTCAGCCGACATGCCCATACTCAGGGTATCCCAGTCTTGCGGCTGTACATGTTGAGCTTTTACTTGTTCAAACAAAGCTTTAGCATCAGCAAATGCAGCATGATTCTCGGGTGCAGGAATCACCATCAAACCACGTAAACGTAGCTTGGGCAGTTGGCTAATTCGCTGAACCAGCTCCGCCACCTCTTCTGGCTGGCAGCCATCTTTAGAATCCTGTCCATCAATATTCACCTGTAAACAAAGATTCAATGCTTTTTGCTGATCTGACCGTTGGCTGGATAAACGTTCGGCAATAATCAAACGATCAACCCCATGCACCCAATCAAATTTTTCCGCCAGATGTTTGGTTTTATTGCGTTGCACATGACCAATAAAATGCCATTCGATCTCTAAATCTTGCAGTTCCTCAATTTTTTCTAGTGCCTCTTGCAAATAATTTTCCCCAAAACAACGCTGCCCAACTGCATACATCGTTCTAAGACGAGTACTTGGGTGTGTCTTTGAAACAGCTAACAATTGCACTGTTGCAGGATCTCGTTGTACATGCTGACAGGCCTGTTCTATTTGATTTAAAACAGATTGACGGGATTGTTGCGATTGATTCATTGACACAGTTCTCATTTACGGAATCTTTTTTTGCTCAGACATTCTTTCAGGTGTTGGTATGCCTGCATGAAAGCCTTATATTATTCTACAAAATAATGAGACATTTTAGTTTGTTTCGGGGAAATTATGGATATTACAGAATTACTCGCCTTTTCAGTTAAAAACGGTGCTTCAGATTTGCACCTTTCAGCGGGTATGCCTCCTATGATTCGTGTGGATGGTGAAGTCCGCCGTATCAACTTGCCAGCACTTGAACATAAAGATGTACACCGCTTGGTGTATGACATTATGAATGATAAACAACGTCGTGATTTTGAAGAAGATCTAGAAACTGACTTTTCATTTGAAGTTCCCAATATCGCCCGTTTCCGTGTCAATGCATTTAACCAGAACCGTGGTGCTGGTGCAGTATTTCGTACCATTCCATCGAAAGTTTTAACCATGGAAGATTTGGGTCTGGGTAGCATTTTTAAAGAAATTTGTGACTATCCACGTGGCATTGTACTGGTGACTGGTCCAACGGGTTCAGGTAAATCCACCACCCTTGCAGCGATGATCGACTATATCAATGAAAACCGTTATGACCATATTCTAACCGTCGAAGACCCGATCGAATTTGTTCATCAATCAAAGAAGTGTCTGATCAACCAGCGTGAAGTTCACCGTGACACACATGGCTTTAATGCAGCACTGCGTTCAGCGCTGCGTGAAGACCCTGATATTATTCTGGTCGGTGAGATGCGTGACTTGGAAACCATCCGCTTGGCGCTCACGGCCGCGGAAACAGGTCACTTGGTGTTTGGGACACTACATACTACCTCTGCGGCAAAAACCATTGACCGTGTCATCGACGTATTCCCTGCAGAAGAAAAAGACATGGTTCGTGCCATGCTGTCTGAATCATTGCAAGCCGTGATTTCTCAAACGCTGTTGAAAAAGAATGGCGGTGGTCGTGTGGCTGCTCATGAAATCATGATCGGGATTCCTGCGATTCGTAACCTTGTACGTGAAAACAAAGTCGCACAAATGTATTCTGCGATCCAAACAGGTGCCAACTACGGTATGACCACTTTGGATCAAAGCCTGAAAACACTGGTGTCTAAAGGCTTAATTAGCCCACAAACTGCTCGTACAGTAGCAAAACAACCTGAATCATTCCTATAAAAATAAATGGATTAGAGAAATATCATGGATTTTAATGATTTACTCAACTTGATGATTCAACAAAATGCATCGGACTTGTTTGTCACCGCAGATGTTGAACCATCAATGAAAATTAACGGACAAATTGTGCCTGTTTCAAAAAGCAAACTTTCAGGGGAAATTGTGGGTCAATTGGTGCAATCCATTATGACCGATAAACAGCGTAAAGAATTTGCCGAGACACGTGAATGTAACTTCGCGATTATGAATCGTGAAAAGACGGCACGTTTCCGTGTCAGTGCCTTTCAGCAGCGTGATATGCCAGGTATGGTACTGCGTAAGATCGAAACCCATATTCCAAGCATGGATGATTTGAAACTGCCTGAAGTGCTGAAAGAACTGGCAATGACCAAACGTGGCATTATCATCTTTGTCGGCGCAACAGGTACTGGTAAGTCGACCTCTTTGGCTTCCATGATTGGTTACCGCAATCACAACTCGAAGGGTCATATCATCACCATTGAAGACCCAATCGAATTTGTGCATCAACATGCAGGCTGTATTGTCACGCAACGTGAGGTCGGCATTGATACCGATTCATTTGAAATTGCGCTGAAAAATACACTGCGTCAGGCACCGGATGTGATCTTGATTGGTGAGATCCGTTCTCGTGAAACCATGGACTATGCCATCGCCTTCGCAGAAACAGGCCACTTGGTCCTCGCCACCCTGCATGCCAACAATGCCAACCAGGCGCTGGATCGTATTATTCACTTCTTTGAAGCCGATCGTCATAGCCAGCTCTATATGGACCTGTCGCTGAACTTAAAAGCATTGGTTGCACAGCAACTGATTCCAACCCCAGATGGTAATTCACGTCGCGCTGCAATTGAGATCTTAATTAATACACCACTTTTGGCTGACTATATCCGTAAGGGCGAAATTCATGAGATTAAAGATCTAATGAAACGTTCTCGTGAGTTAGGCATGCAAACTTTTGACCAAGCCTTATTCGATCTATATAAGGCAGGTCAGATCACCTATAAAGACGCCTTAAAGCATGCAGACTCTCCAAATGATCTACGTCTTACCATCAAACTGTCAGAAGAAGGTGCTGACCAGCTATTAAGTGCAAGCCGTAATATCACCTTCGATGGTCAATAATTCAAATTAACCCATTAAAAAAGGGAAGGTTTTTGTAACCTTCCCTTTTTTATTTGTTCACTTTTGGTGAACTTTTCGATTTTAATACAATCGTGCTTATTTTTTACGATAAGCCTCTTGGCATTCGGCATCACTACAGTAACCGTACAGGTTTAAAGAATGTCCAGTTAGGGCAAAGCCATGCTGGTCTGCAACTGAATGTTGCTCTTTCTCAATAATATCATTTGTAAATTCAACAACTTTATTACAGTTCAAGCATACAAGATGATCATGGTGATCTTCCTGCATGATTTCAAAAACCGAGTGATTGTTTTCAAAATGGTGACGCTGAATAATACCTGCAGCTTCGAATTGTGTTAACACTCGGTAAACCGTTGCTAAGCCAACATCTTCGCCTTGTTCAAGCAAAGTTTTATAAATATCTTCAGCACTTAAATGATGTTGTTTTGAATTTTCTAATAATTCCAAAATCTTAATACGAGGAAGGGTAACTTTAAGTCCAGCTTTGCGTAAGTCTTGATTGGAAATCGGCATAAAAAAAGGTCTCTCAACAAATCTTAAGTTGGAATAGGCAATAGAGTTTAGATGCAGTATGATCTATCCTTGAACCAAATGCATCATCATTTATCAGGATAGTGTAGCAAAATGCAAAAAATCATGCTGGCGTTGTTCGTCACTTCAGTACTTAGCGGTTGTTCAGTCTTTGGTGTTTATAAAGTCGATATTCCACAAGGAACACCATTAACCAAAGCACAAGCTTCTCAAGTACAAGTGGGCATGAGCTTTCAGCAAGTCCGTTTCTTGCTTGGCAGCCCAACGGTTACAGATCCACTGAATCCACAACGTTGGGACTACATTTACAACTATATCCCAGGCACTTATGCGAAAAAAGCAAAAATACCTGCAGCACATGGTCAACATTTAAAAGTTTATTTTGATGCGAATGGTAACGTAGAACGTATAGAAGGCTTAGATACGATTCCAGAATCACAACCTGGTTTACCGGCATCAAAAGAAGCCATTTTGACTGCGCCACCACTATAACGGCTTTCCCATAAAAAGAAACCCCTCATCGAGTCAATCATGAGGGGTTTTATTTATGAACTTGATGGTCTAAAACGATTACCCTTGATAAAACGTCCGACTGGGTTCTTAGCAGCCCGATTACGGCGAATATCTTTCGGATTAATGGTTAAAGCTCGGTAAATCTCGACTCGATCGCCTGCCTGAAGCACGGTATCGATTTCAATTTTGCTGCCAAACACACCCAAATGTAAAACTTCTGGCAATGTAGTTTGTTCAGCCAGACCACTCGATTCAATTGCCTGTTGCGCGGTCATACCTTCACGAAAGGCAACAGCAAGATGAAATTGCTGCTCAGGCGTTGCAAAGGCCACCCAAACTTGTTTTGTTTGTTCCATTAGAGTGTTTGTCCAACCACCGCAACAATTGCGATCAGGATTGACAGTGGCAGCACTAAACGTACCGCGATACGCCATACGTTGTAGAACATCTCATTACTAAAACCCATGGCTTTACGAAGATGACTGATCTTCATAATCCACCCCGCAAACACGGCGTAAATCAGACAAATTACCAATCCCCATAACATCAACAAGCTATTAAAAATTTGTTCAACTTGTGGCGCTGCCCATACAGCAATTGCTGCAAGCAGGATTGCCCATTGCACCACAATCGCAAGCTGGCGTTGTACTAATTGTTCTTTTGCAAACTGAATCAGTAATGCCGCAGACATAATTGCGGCAAAAATCCATGCCAGAGCAGGAAGTTGTGCCTGAACAGAGAAGAAACCAAACGCAATCACTGCAAGTAACTGAGCCACCCAGATCGGTAAAACCGCAGTTGTTGCCGCGTTCTGTTGTTTAACCACGGTTAGACTGCTTTGCCAATAGATGCCTAAGCCCAAGCAACTTGCGACCAAAGCCAATACCGTTGCATTACCCCACTCTTTAAACTCGACAGCCGTCCAGTGCCAAGCCTGTAAATGTGTTCCCATTACATTGGCAAACACAAATGCAGCCAGTACGCCAATGGTTGTGAGTCCAATTAAAATCTGACGGGGAATGAAAGAAAGTCCAACTGCGACAATGGCAAAGATTGCGAAAAGCGCCTGATTGGGTAAATTAGGGCTCAGTTGCTGTGTAACGACATACGTTGCAGTCGTCAACACACTACCTGCAAAAAAAGGTACGAATACAACGGCTAACCATCCCACAATCCGCCATCTTGGTGAAGCATCTGCATCACGCGTTAAGCCCGAAAGTGCTTGTAGCGCAGTAGTCTGTGAACGCTTAGCTAAAGCAATTTCAAGATAACCAATCGGTAATGCCAATAAAATCATGGTTCCCAACCACAGTAACCAAAAATCAAATTGGCGGTCAATCTGGATACCCACAGTCGGAGCCAATGTGGTAATCATGACAAATGATAGGCAAAACGCCATCACTGGAGCCAACCAGCGTGACAGAGTTGTGTCCTGCATAATGCATTCCTTGAAAAATCTTTGAACTCATTGCGCTTTATGGAGTTTGCAATGAAATATTCAATCTATTTTGCCTTTCTCACGCCTGAAAATCAAAACAAAAGATATCGAAAGAAAAAAGCAAATCACCGGTGAAGATGATTTGCTGCGCACGAGTTATTATTTTATTCATTAGACCCCCTGTATATCACTCATACCAACCTTATTATTTTTCATAACAAGGAGTCTTTTTTTATTATCTTATTATTATGAGAAGAAACGAGCGAACCAGTTTTTCCCTTTTTTCTTTTCATTTTCTTTGATGATTCCAATCATATTTTCTTTCACTGCACCAACATAATCTGCATCATCATGACGGATATGGTTAATCAACCATTTTGAAAGAGCTTCATGCAGTTCACTATCAATTTCCTGCCCCAGCTCAAAACGTTGGCGATAGGTCTCAATCTTTTTGATAAATAAATCATGCACTCGCTTGTGTGGTACACGATATTTATAGTTTGCTTCTTCTTGCAAACTTTCTTCAAAGGTAAAATGCGATTGGGTATAATCAATAATATTATCTAAAATACCTTTTAATTTGGCTCGATCATCACCTTCGTTTAATTCATCAATTTCATTAATATAATCTAGAATACGACGATGCTGATCATCGATCACCTCTATTCCTGTATTATATTCGACAGACCATTTCATACCCATATCGAACCCCAAACCATATTTGATTTATTGAATAAGAATATAATATCGGCAATGCAATTAAATAAAAACGCAGCATTTTTGTCAGGTTTTAAATATTTTTACACAAAACAAATTAAACTATTGTTTTATATTTAATTAAATATTTTAACCAATCAAAACACTCAAGTATTTTTTAACCAATAAGAAAAAATATCTATCTAATTTTATTAAACTAACTACAGAATATGAAGATAAATTTGATATAAAGATATATTTAATATAT
>NZ_BBTF01000035.1:0-40142 GCF_000876115.1 Acinetobacter sp. NBRC 110496 | reverse complement strand
GATCATTGAACCATATGATGCTAACCATCGATGTATCCAAAGATATATCGAAATTTACTTAGGCTAAAGTTACGCCAATAATTATTTTTGAGCTATGATGAATCCCCTTAGTCCCCCCCCTAACATTCAAGATGAAAGTTTAACAAAAAGAGTTGGTTCTCAAGAAACTTATGAGCTTAAAGTATTTAACGAAAATGAAGCATATCGTCAACTTGAAATCATTCTGCTCATTTTGTATTTAGAAAAAAATGGAACAAAACCGATCTACTTACCGCATCAAAAAAAGCAAAATACTTATACTATTGTTGATAAAAATATACATGAGTCACTTAGAAGAATTGATCCTCATTACCTTGAAGATAAAACTTGCACAAGTCCTGAAGTGGACTTATTTCGCAAGGTACTGAAAGAAAATATAACGCTTCATCATTTAACAGTTAGTCAGAGTGATTTTTGGATTCGAAGTCATAATGATGCTATTGCCCTAGCACCCAACCAATTTATTTTAAAAGCTGAAATTTTAAATGAATTTTGCCATCAGATTTCCTGTTCAATTGCAAGCGATACAAGCTATCAAAAAGCATCCCAATTACGCCAAGAAAAAAGTATTAATCAGAATAAGAAGATCAAACGACTTGTTCGAAAATTATTTAATACATTCAGAAAATTACTTGTCATTAAAATGGATTTTTTCATCCATCCTGATCATACAGTCCCACTTGAATTACTAAAAATTTACTTGCGGGCGTTCATCAAAAAACTTCACGCACCAAATGATAAAGTCCCACCGATTGTTGGTTTTGTTTGGAAATTAGAATACTCAGACTTGAAGAGATACCACTATCACTTCCTATTTTTTATGGATGCAAATGAGTTTACAGAAAATCATAACTTTGCCGATAAACTTGGTGAATTATGGCAAAGCATAACCTTAAAAAAAGGGGTTTATCAAAACTTCAAGCATGACAAGCCTGTTGGTAAAAATCTTGCTATCGGCGTTATCACTCATGATGACCAAGAAAAAATTGACGCATTGCACCTAATGATAGATCACATCACCAAGACAGAGCAGTTTATTATCGAAAAGGGTCAAACTAATCAACGAACATTTGGCTACAGTACTCGTAAGTATGCAACAAGATAAATCAAGTAATTTACAATGATTTAGCTAGATTTATTGCAGAAGAGTAATTGAAAATACTTTAGAATCTACTTCCATCAAGGGCGTAATACTATCAGCTTAAACAACAGGGTTTTCATGAATACACCAATAAACCAATTAAGTTTGATGACATCCCATGATCAAATACATTTTTGCGTAAATGTATATAACCTTTCTATTATGCACAAAATTTCAGCAATAATCACAAACCCAAGTTATAGTGCATTCAAACAAAAAACGACTAAACATGGTAAGCATTATGTCTGTAAATCTCCACAAACCTACGAAGTATATGAACTTTTACAAAATTTTCCTGGCATAAGCCAAGTGTTTCTCAAGCATAAATTTTACAAACTTAGTCAAAGTGTAAAAGCATTACATAAAGCTTATTCAGATTTAGGACCTAAATTAGGTAGACCAATCAATCCTTTATTTTTACCTAATGAGCAATATATACAAGACATCTTACCTATTGTAGATTCTTTTGAAAAAGAACTAAAAAAAGACTCAACGACTCGGATAGCAATGGAGGATCGACTTCAACGCTTAGAGCTTATTAATGAGTCAAAAAAAGAAAATGCTCGAGTGATGAAAAAGCTTTTCAAAACCCAGCAACGATTTAACCTTAATATTTTTACATATGTATTCGATATGAATAAATGTGAGTTCCGCGATAAATCATTTATTGAGCAAGGGCTTACAAAACAGATTTCACAAATGATTGATAAATTTTATGATAATTATCAAACTGAAATTTTAGATTTATTTTTCCGTGTTCAACGTGATTTATCAAATAACTATGTACTTACTGTATATAGTGCTACTGAACGTGAATGCAAACCACTCTCGATGAAAGAGTTCATCCCACTAAGAAATGGCAGTTATCTCATCGTTTCACCGCATACAAATATTATATTAACTGCCCATGAAGTTGATTATCCGATGGATATTCAAGATGTCGAGGGTACAAATGAAAAAACATGGAAAGCAATCTTCGGAGAAATCCTTTTCAAATACCACTATTTCTATTATGAATCAGAATATGTTTCACCAAAATTCATTTACAAAAATTGTGGCACAAACTCTAAATAGATGGACTGAATACCATTTTTTAATCCTTAAGAATTAGTATATAAAATACATAATTGCACTCAACCTGTATTCAATAAAATTTCCTTCAATATTTCAGGTTGATTCCTTAACTCATGGATGATGGTTTCAGCAATGTATCCACCACTGTAAGGCATTTTATACCCAAATTTTTCCATCTCTTTAGACGGGTATTTTGCCTTGAGTACCTGATTCAATTTTTTTAGCTCCATCTGTAATTTTTCTATTTTTTTAGCTGCTGAAGCAGTAGTTATTTTTCTAGTTATACCCTCTAGCTCGACAATGGCTTGCTTCGCTGACTGCTTATGCCACCCTAGTTTATCAAGCATTTCTTGCTTAAGCACGAGTTCAGACTTAATCCACTGAATATCGTATTCCTCAAAAGCTTTGTCCAGATCAACAAGCACAGAGTTAACTGCTTGATTTAAAGTCTTCCATTTACCATGACGTGCCACTTGTTCCCGTAAAATACGATATATAATTTCACGTCTTGGGTATAAATGCTTGTCGTAACGAGCTTTGACTGCAATGATAGCCTTTGCACTTTTCGCAAGTGTAGGGTTCTGAATAAACTCCAATCCACCAAGCATTTGCACAGAAGCAATTAAAATATCTGAATATTGCCTTTGAAAAATTTTGGCAGGCAAGTTATTTACTTCAACCCTTAATGTATTAAGTTGTATTAAAAGCTCAGCGAGCTGAGATGGTTTGAAGGGAATATTCAAATCAGCCCCCATCATTTCAGCAAAAGAAATTCTTTCCTCATTTACTGAAAAATCATTCTGCTGCATTCTTTTTATGATTTTTTCTTTTTTATCTATGCATGATTGATTCTCCGTTGCAGTTGATTCATCATCCAACTCACACTGATAGTAGTAGCAAAAGTTTAACCATATATCCTGCTCAAGCAGCTCTACGTTTGATAATTTTTTATTATTCACAAGTTATTAAATTACAGATAATTAGATAGCATAATACTACTATTTTTTTTAGATGCACGTACTGCTCTACTTTAAATCTTTTCTAAATTTTATAGTGACCTCATCAACAAACAGAACTAATCACTTAAAAATACGCGTTGCTCTCTGACCTGTATTTAAAGCTAGAAACTAGTTCTTTCATCTAATTGTTATGACTACAAAAGGATCAAAGGTATGGGCTACTTAACATCTAAAGAAATTCGCCACAAACTTAAAAATTGCTCTCCTTCAACATTATGGCGTTACCAACAACCTAATCAAAAAATGTTCGAACAACCGATGCCACAACCTATTAAAAAATGTGCTGGCTCTTCTAGTCTTTGGGATGAAGAAATGTTTAATGAATGGCTACTCAAATATTTCAATAACAACCAAATGAGTAATCTGTCTAGCTAGACAGATTACTTAACTTTTTCCACCATTTTTTATAAGCTTTAGACATCTCTTTTTGATAATCATAATAGTCATATGTCCCCTGTTCTCCTGGCATCACATGTCCAACCATCAGTTCCGCAACATCCCTACTCGTAAACGCACTGAAATTTGTCCTAGCTGTACGCCGTAAATCATGCATAGACCAATGATCCATTTCAATTTTATAATTCTTCCTTGCAAATTGCATGAAGTTATAAGGGGTATCTGTTGCCCACTACGCCCCATTGGCTCTTTGCCATTTTCATGTGGGAAAATGTATTCAGAATTACTCAAATCAATTGCCGACTGAAGCCACGGTTTGATCTCATCAATAATAGGTCGAACAATGTCCCCTTTACTTTCTCCTGTCTTATGATTTTCATACGGTACTGTCCATGTATTTTTACTAAAATCAAAATCTGATTTCCGTGCAAGCCTCAACTCACTATATCGATTACCATAAAACAAACATAACTTGAGAAATAAAACATTCCTTAATGATGTTCTAGACTCATCACAAATTTTAAAAATTAAAGATAACTCATCATCTTGTAATACTCGAACAGTTTTATTTTTCTTAATATTCAAGTCACGTTTTCCAGTGATATGTCTTATGGGGTTTTGCTCAATTAATTTTCGATTGATCCCCCAATCCAAACACTGCTTTGTATTCGTAAGAATGCGATCAGTTATCGATGGTGACTGTTTAAATTGCTCTTCTAGTAAATCTAACCACATATGTAATGTGATTTGCTCAGCAGGTATGCTACCTAACTTTGGGAAAACATAAAGTTCAAATGATCTCAAATATTGATCTGCATTCTTTTTATTAGGAATACTATATTTCGCATGCCACTCACGAAATAACGCTTCAAAAGTTATAGCCTCTGTGATCTTGTGAAGCTCTATCTTTTTATGAATACGTGGGTCATGTCCCTTTTCTAAAATTGCTTTCATTTTCTGCAATTCAATACGAGCTTCTTTAAGGCTCATATTTGGATAGGTTCCCAAGTCTAAACGAGCTTGCTTATCGTTATATCGAAAACGCATCTGAAAAGTGAGCTTTCCTTTTTGCGATACACGAACGCTCAATCCATCTTGATCAGGCTCTGTATGTATAGCTGAACGTTCACGATCTAGATTCTTCTTAAGCCAAGTATCTGTTAAAGGCATTTTACTCCACCTGTGTACATATTTTTTTCAAGTAGCTAATTCTAGAAAATATGTACACACATATGTACACAAACATACTGACTAGACTTGAAATCTATTGAACGGGGTTGAAAGATATGTCAGATAAAGAATAGCAATATTTTTATACTTTTACAGCACTTACGATGATTTTATTATTATATTTGAAATAGGTTGAATGAGCTTGAATAGATATCAAATATTTGGGTGGGAAATAATCGCAAAGGTGCGACGCTGGGCAACCTGTGCCGCTAATTCATCTTTAAACATGCTAAAAATCTACAATTTGTGCACCCACCTGTATCTGCAAACGATGGCAAGAACAGAGGGCATGCGAAAGAATTTAAAATTGGCGCAATTGTAGCAGATTTACAGAACATATTGATCGATTGTTGATATGTCTTAAGTTATCCACAAAAGAAAACTTTTTTGCACAACAAGACCTGCTAACGAAATCAAAGCACGTGAAAAAATGACTCGATTTGATCCAACTTGGCTAGGCAGTGGCGAGATTTTCTCGGTCTATTTATAGCGATACCCCTTGAGACAAGCTTTTGAGCCGTCTTCTTAATAGCTCACAATAATGCACAAGCTCAAACATGAATTTCATTCACTTTGGACTTAGATTAAATCATTTTTATTCAGCTAATGATTACGGTATAAATCACTCTATACAGAAATTCAGATTTATCTCAGAAATTAGGGTGGCAGATTAAAATGAGTAAAGCATTTAATTTTACGATCAAGAGTATTCGTTTTGACGAGAACTATCAGCCTTCAAACAATACCCGTATCACAACCAACTTTGCCAATTTGGCTCGTGGTCAAAGCCGCCAAGAAAATCTGCGTAATACCCTAAAAATGATCGACAATCGTTTCAATAGCTTAGCGCATTGGGATAATCCAGCCGCTGACCGCTATGCGGTCGAACTTGAGATTATTTCTGTAGAGATGAATATTGATGCTGGCAGCACGAGCAATGCATTGCCTTTAATTGAAATTTTAAAAACCAGTATTGTTGATCACAAAACCAATCAACGTATTGAAGGCATTGTGGGCAACAACTTCTCTTCTTATGTGCGTGACTATGATTTCAGTGTGTTATTGCTTGATCATAATAAAAATCAGTCGGGATTCAGCACACCAGAGAATTTTGGCGACTTGCATGGCAATCTATTCAAGAGTTTTGTCAATTCAGAGACCTATCAGCAACACTTTAAAAAACAGCCAGTGATCTGTCTCAGTGTTTCGAGCAGTAAGGTCTATCAGCGTACTGCCAATCAACATCCAGTCTTGGGTGTGGAATATGAGCAAGATGAATATTCATTAACGGATGAGTATTTCCAGAAAATGGGCTTAAAGGTGCGTTATTTCATGCCGCCAAACAGTGTTGCGCCGTTGGCTTTCTATTTCTCTGGTGATTTGCTTCGCGATTACACCAATCTGGAATTGATCAGTACCATCAGCACCATGGAAAGCTTCCAGAAAATCTATCGCCCTGAAATTTATAATGCCAATTCAGCGGCCGGAAAATCGTATCAACCGAGTTTGAAGCATCAAGACTACTCACTGACTCGCATTGTGTATGACCGAGAAGAACGTAGTCGTTTGGCGATTGAGCAAGGGAAGTTTGTTGAAGAACAATTCATCAAGCCTTACCAAGCCATTCTGGAACAGTGGTCTGACCGCTACTCTGAAAAAAGCGACTCGCAAACAAGTTACGTACACTAATTTATTGAAAATATAAGGTTATTCATGATGAAAAGATTATTACCAACGTCGACTGCGGGCAGCTTACCAAAACCGTCTTGGCTGGCAGAACCTGAAAAGCTTTGGTCACCATGGAAATTGCAAGAGCAAGGCTTGATTGAAGGCAAACAGGATGCATTACGTTTGTCTTTGCATGAGCAGCAAGTGGCAGGCATTGATATTGTCAGCGATGGCGAGCAAACTCGTCAGCATTTTGTGACGACATTTATTGAACACCTTACCGGTGTTGATTTTGAGAAGCGCGAAACTGTACGCATCCGTAATCGTTATGATGCCAGTGTACCAACTGTTGTGGGTGCAGTATCACGTCAAAAGCCTGTGTTTGTTGAAGATGCCAAGTTTTTACGTCAGCAAACCAATCAACCGATTAAATGGGCGTTGCCAGGCCCGATGACCATGATTGATACGCTGTATGATGCGCATTATAAAAGTCGTGAAAAACTGGCATGGGAATTTGCCAAAATCCTGAATGAAGAAGCCAAAGAATTAGAAGCAGCAGGTGTGGATATCATTCAGTTCGATGAGCCTGCCTTTAATGTGTTCTTTGATGAAGTGAATGACTGGGGTGTTGCAACCTTGGAACGTGCACTGGAAGGACTGAAGTGTGAAACTGCGGTGCATATTTGCTATGGTTACGGCATCAAAGCCAATACCGACTGGAAAAAGACCCTCGGTTCAGAATGGCGTCAATATGAAGAAGCTTTTCCAAAGCTACAGCAGTCAAAAATTGATATCATCTCACTCGAATGCCACAACTCACGTGTGCCGATGGATTTGATTGAGCTGATTCGTGGCAAGAAAGTGATGGTGGGTGCGATTGACGTAGCAAGCAATACCGTTGAAACACCAGAAGAAGTGGCCAATACACTACGTAAGGCACTTCAATTTGTGGATGCGGATAAGCTCTATCCATCAACCAACTGTGGTATGGCGCCTTTAGCGCGTGATGTTGCACGTGGCAAACTGAATGCATTAAGTGCAGGTGCAGAAATTGTTCGTCAAGAACTCTAAGCCCTGTACGCACTGATCGTGTATGGAGTAAAGGGTGACACTTGCTCGCCCTTCTTCTCCCAATATTCGGGTTTAATTGAGGAATAAAGTGATGGTCGAAGCAACAGACTTTAGAGATGCAATGTCTTTATTAACCAGTGCAGTCAGTGTGATTACCACGACAGGCATGTCTGGTCGTTATGGCTTTACTGCATCTGCTGTATGTAGCGTCACTGATACCCCTCCGACCTTATTGGTCTGCATGAATAAAGCATCAAGTTCGCATGTACATTTTGTCGACAATAAAATCCTCAGCGTGAATGTGTTAAGTGCCCAGCATCAGCATATTTCTAAAGCGTTCTCATCGAAACTGAGTCCAGAAGAGCGCTTTAAACATGGCGTGTGGTCAGAGCTAGAAACCGGTGCACCTGTTTTGGAGGATGCCTTGGTAAATTTCGATTGCGAGATTGAGCAGATTCAGGAAGTGGGAACGCATACGATTTTTATTTGTCGTATCGTCGCAATTCAGCAGGGTGAACATGAGCATAGTCTGGTGTATTTTAATCGTGCTTATCATCATGTCGGGCAGACAGAAACCGTTTAAATCTCCTTCCCCCTATTTTGTGGCTCTATTGATTTAAACCAATTCTTCCAAGAGCTCGTTGCCCGTGTCTCGATGGACACGGCTGGAATCAATTCTGTTTTCAGCAGCTCCGTTTGACCAACCGCCTTTGCCAGTCTAGCCTTGACAGAGTGAATACATTCTCGATCGCCAAACTCACAGCGATCTAAACTCGTTCCACCACATGGCCCATTGGCCAAACCTTTCGGGCAGGTTTCCGGACAAATATATAATGTTTCACTTAAACGACATTGCCCACAACTATCACACCCAACCGCATAATGCTTGCTGAAATGTTCAACCTTTAATAAAAGATGGCTGGCTTTGGGGCGCTCCCAAAAAGCGGCTTTAAACACAAAACGGCCAAGCTGCAGCGCCGCATTAGAGCTAAAGAAAACACCATGCAGGAGTTGCATATTTTTATATTTTAAAATTTGAGCGCTGGTTACTTTCTTACGAACAATCTCAACCTTTGGCTGAAACACGCGATGGGTCGTCGTTTGCCACAGCTGATACCAAAGCTGCTCACACTCAGTCAGCGATAAGTGTTGATACTGCTGTAATGCCTGTTCAAGTTGAGCCTGTTCTTGCTGTTTATGGCATGAGGATAAATGTACGCCTTTATAACCAAGATGCTTACAGATCAAAATTTGCAAGGCACAACGTGCATATACATTTTTTTCAGCCTGAGCTGAATCACCCTGATTTTCTTGCTCCAGTACCTTTAAGATATGCTCAGAAATCACAATGCCAGCCACCTGATGGCGCAGCATAAACTGTGCTCGACGCAAAGTCAGTGGCATCACACAGGCAATCAAGGGAAAATCAGGATAATCGAGTGCTAATATGGCTTGAGCGTGCTTAGTCTGCTCTAGGTCAAAACCCAATTGGGTAATTACAAAATCTGCTCCTGCCCTAATCTTTTTATGGAGTTTGAAATACTGTGCATCACGCTCTGCTTCGGTATATTTAAATGGATTAAATGCGACACCAATATGAAACGTCTTGCGTTTTTTCGCTGCGATGACTGCATTCACCGATTCTAAATAGCGTGTCCGATCCGTTGCTAGCCCCTGACCAGAGGAATGCTTTTTAAGCTTATCACCTGTGAGCAATAACAGATTTTGCTGCCCTGCTTGCTCAGCCTGATCCAAGAATGTTTCAAACTCGGCAATATCTCTGCCCTTGCCTGAAAAATGTAATAATTTTTCAATTGTTTCAGGATAATGCTGTGCAAATTCAATCGGTGCAGGATCTTCATCAGTTTGCACCCGATCAGCCAACGTCATCATTGCAGGAAAGCCCGCAATTGATTGTGGTACAGGCAGAATACTTTGAGTAGAACATAAGTATTCGACTAAAATACAGAAGCGATCTTGAGCTAAGTGCTGAGCGAATAGAGACAACATAGAAAGGAGATAAATAACAAGGCAGGATGGCGATCCCAAACTACTAGTATAATTTATCTATTTAGAAAATAAAGTGTCCCTCAATAGGTCTGAAGCGCCGACAAGTACACAAATTTCGAAGTCTGCTTAGGTCATTTTCAAACCTTTCATTGTGAATGGAGCTATTTTACTGAGAACAACGCAGTCAGCATGTTCAACTTTAGCTTGTACAATGATTGGGGTAGGATGGGTGTCGTCTCATCAAAAAGCGAACCTTTTCTCACTGCAATAAGAGTAAAAATATGTCACAACAAGATTATGAAAATGGCTTAAAAGTGCGTACCGAAGTTATGGGTGAATCCTTTGTCAAACGTGCGCAGGACAATACTGTACCCTTCACTCAACCTTTACAGGACTGGATTAATGAGCATGCTTGGGGTTCAACTTGGCAACGTGAAGGTGTACTACCCCGTAAATACCGCTCTTTGGTGACGATTGCATTTTTAACTGCATTGAAGAGTCCAACCGAGCTTAAAGGCCATATTCGTGGCGCATTGAATAATGGTGCAACAGTCGAAGAAATTCAGGAAGTATTACTACACAGCTTGCCCTATTGTGGAGCGCCAGCAACCCAGGAAGCCTTTAGAGCTGCACTGGAAGTTATTAATGAGTTTCAAGAATAGAACCAGCCTCAGTACTTCTAGGTTGATGTATAAAGCCCGTGATCTACATTTGGGCTTTGTACAGCAGTTTCATCATTGGAAATAATGATTCTTCACAATTTCGATAAACGCATTTGCTTCATCCACACCAATCTGCTGAGACTTGATCACCCCGACTTGCAATGAAAGAGAGAAATCATTCAGTTCAACAATTTCCAGATCATCATGCTGTAACACAAAGCTATCGAAGAAAGATTTCGGATAAAGTCCCAGACCTTCCCCCCTCAAAATACTTTGCAATTGAAGTTCAATACCAAAAATCTCTTTATTAATATAAAACCCCAGTTTTCGGTCATATAAGAGTTGAGCCAAACTTTCTCTAAAACAGCAACCATCAGGATGAAGGATCCAGCCTCGTTTGCTACACATTTCTAAATTATGATATTTACTGGCTTCACCTTTTCTCGTCACAATCACAAAAGGAAGTGTGCCTAACTCAAAGAATGCTATATCGCTGATTAAACCAAGATTTGATGGAATCATCAACGCAGCCAGATCTATGTCCCCTTCATAGACTTGCTGTATCAGACTGCATCCCCACCCACTATAAATATCAATCTCATAATACGAGCTCAACTTTTTGGATTCATAAACAACATGATCCAAAATGTCATCTATGAATGTTTGTGTAATACCAATCCGAATCTTTTTTTTAACCTCGGTAGCAGCTTCACTGCTAAAGTTTTGAAGTGACTCTAACTGCTTTAAAATAAAACAGCTTTTTAAATAAACTTTTTTCCCTAAACTTGTGAGCTGTAATGGCCTAGTCTTTCGATTAAACAATGTGCCTTTAACAAGCTCCTCGATATTGCTAATACGTTTCGTCACTGTTGACTGATTAACACCAAGCTTTTTAGATGCAATCGTGATTGACTGATGATCAACGACATATATAAAAGTTTTTAAGTCCCTAATATCCAAAACTTTATACCTCAAATTGAATTATTTTAAATATTTTCTAAACTGACAAGGCGAACATCCTGTCCATCCTCTAAATGCACGTGTAAAAGCACTATGCTCTGTATAGCCCAGTGTGTATGCAATATCACACAAACTTACATTTTCGTTTTTCAATAAAAATAATGCCTTTTCATGTCGTATTTGCTTGACCAATAATTTGAATTCTTCGCCTTCACTTCTTATTCTTTTCGATAATACCCTGGGTGTTAGTCTCATTTTTTTTGCGACTTTGATTAAATATGGCTCGCCTTCTGACAAGGTATGACCAATTTGCAGATTTACTTTTTCAATAAAGTCGATTGTTGCCTCGATCTTACGTGGACATGATGCAAAAAAGGCTTGCAAGCAAAGCTCATCAAACTTTTTAGAAACCGTAACTGAATCAAATAGGTCACTGGAAAATAAAGCATATTTATAAAAATCGTCTATGTTTGGCTCGAATATGCAATGCACATTATCCATATTAAATTGAGTAGTTAAGCACCTGATCTCATTGGAAAAATCAAGTACCGCTAAATCTTGGTCGACTATCTCGCATCGATATATCAAAATAATTCTAAAATGCTCGACAGATAGGTTATTAATGAGGGAAAAGAACTTATCAACTTCTAAAAGAAAAAAAATAACTGCGTGTTTTAAATCTTTATTCCCGACCTCAATAAGGTGCAGCTTTATATTTTTCCCATGCTGTGAGAAAGTATGAAACATATAATCCATCTCATATTTCAATTCATTCAAGCTTATCAAACCTTAGTCTTAATTTTTTAACACATTAAACTCTTTAAATAATCATTTTAGGAAAATTAAACAAACAGATCATTTAGAGCTGCTTGTTTAATTAACAATCAAATCAATGAGCCTGTCATACAGATAAAATGACAAGATTTTTACTTAAAACTAAGTCATTTCCTGCTGGCATTCATGTTCTTTCCAAGATAATTTCTCTACTTTATAGGCTCGATCGAAATCAATGCGTAACTGACAACGTTTATATTGTTGCGTATTAGGGATACGGATATCCAAGACATAATTCCACGTTTTGACCAGCATCACGCCTTCATTAAAATGCGGATTTCCTAAAATATGACGGAGCTGGTCTTTATTCATGCCCACACTTAAACGTGCAACATCATCGACTTCATAGCGTTTCACCAATTTAAGATAACTCTGATTGACTGCTGGAAAAGTGACATCCTGCGTATGTTTGGCGTCTACCTTACCATTCGCTTGGCTTAGCAATACAACACTCAATAGTGTGGTCATGATCAAAATCTGCATCTTCTTCATCTTTTTTCTCACTTTATTATGGTTTAAACCAAAGAGAGTCCAGAGGACTCCCCTGACTTAAAATCAATCAAATACACCGCTTAGACCGATACGGAAACTCGGATCGCCCTGCGAAGCAGCAGCAACGCCTGTAGTCAATGACCAGCGACCATTATCCGCTGTCTTACGCAGTGTTACACCGACAGCATTTTCACCACCGTGATAAGCCGCTCCAACTGCATAAGTATATTTGCCAGAGATATATGGTGCTGTTTCAAGTGCCATCGCTGCGGCTACCCCAGCATTGGCATGCTTTTTAACATCATCAATCCGTTGATTGGTGTCATAAAATGCTTGCTGCATTTGGTCACCAAGATTTGTGATCCGATCACCTAATGCTTGATCGGCATTGTTTAAAGCATTGAGTGCATCACCGACATTGTCATGTTTTCCACCAGCAACCTCGTAGTTCGGTGGTGTCCATCCACTCACAGGATCATAGCCTGCACCACCACCCAATGCTTTGCCCACATTTTCATAGGACTGGTGCAATTGACTACCATTAATTGCATCTTTTGAATCTGGTGCAATTGTACCTTCAGAAACACCCGTGACCTTCCGACGTCCAGCATCAATACCAGCTTTGGTCATGCTTGGACCTTCGGCGATACGCACACCATCTGCGGCAATCGTGGTTCCTTCATTCCCCCCCACATTGACCTGATTGGCAGTTGTTACACTATCGACCTTAATATCTTTGGCTAAGCCGACTTCATAGTCCTTGCTACCATCTGCCTTGGTCGTTGGCGTGACTGAAATATTGCCATCTTTATTGCTCACCGTCGATTTAGCTGCTGCAGCCGCACCTCGGACTGAGTTGATCGCATCATTAATGTTGTTTTGACCTGTGCCACCAACATTACTGGTCGTGATTGATCCATCTGGATTCACTGTGGCATTGCCACCCACCACATTTTTCACACTATCCGCAACACCATGTAACTGACCGCCATTAATGGCATCTTGTGATCCCGCAGCAACCGTACCATCCGCTACGCCTGTGACTTTATTGTCTCCTGCATTGATACCAGCTTTGGTCACGCTTGGGCCACCTGTAATGTGCAAGCCATCCCCATCAACTTTAGTACCACCTGCTGTCACACTATCAACATTTATGTCCTTCGCTAAACCAACTTTATAATCCGTACTACCGTCCGCATTGGTACTACGATTAATCGTAATATTCTCATCACCCTCCGCCTTGCTGACCGTGGTTTTGGCTGCTTGTGCCGCTTTACCCACTGCACCAATTGCATCATTGATATTGTCTTTGCCTGTTCCACCAATGTTACTGGTGTTGATCGTACCGTCCGGATTGACTGTGGTATTGCCACCTATTGCATTCGATACACTATCTGACACGCCTTTTAATTGGCTGCCATTGATGGCATCTTGTGAATCAGATGCAACTCGGCCAGCTGCGACGCCCCCTATCACCGTATTGCCTGCATTAATGCCACCCGCAGTAATTCGTGGCCCTATACGATTGCCGATTGAGTCAACAAAACCGAGCCCGTCCTGACCAAGAACAGTGGTATTTCCTACTTGGTCTTTTAGACTTACTCCTTTAGCTGTCAGGATGGTTTCATTACCATCTGCATCTGTTGCTGTCACACTGTCAAATTTCACATCCTTGCTTTGTAGATTCCAGCCTTTATCCAACTCAGTGATGGCATCGCCAACATTGCTCAGGTTATTGCCATTGACGCTATAGTTTGGTGCACTGACCGTACCATCCGGATTGACAACTGAGCCACCGCCTAGATGATTAGCTGTGGATTCTGCAAGGTTTCCTAAGGCTTGTTGTGTCGAATAAAGCTGAGAACCATTAATTGCATCGGTACTTGTTTCGCTGACACGACCAGCTGCCACATTGGTCACTTGACGTTCATTACCAGCACTACCCACACTAACCACACTGCTTGGGCTTGTACCTGCATAGTTATAAGTGACACCACCTACCGTACCATTGGCAGTTGGATTGGCTGCATCAGTCACAGAGCCCGAGCCCAATGCAACGTCACTGGCATTGGCTGCCGTTGCACCCGAACCAAGCGCTATACCACGCACTGCCTGTGCACTCGCATTATCGCCCAATGCGATTGCACCTGCCGCCGCTGCCACAGAAGTATGTCCTAATGCCACAGAACCTTGACCGATGGCCTGATTTTCATAACCGAGTGCAACTGCACCATTCGCTGCAGTATTTCCTGCAGTGTCGCCTGCTGCTCTATTGTTTTTACCTAGTGCAACAGCTCCATCTCCATTCACGACGTTCGGATCACCTATTGCAACAGCACCATCACCTGTCGCTGTTTGAGCTCGCCCGATTGCAACTGCACCACCTATACCAGTTCTAGAATTGGCTGTGGTGCCATCCGAACCAATCGCAATATTTTTTCCAGTTGCACCAGTAGTGACACTATTCCCCATAGCAATATTATCGCCACCCGATCCTGCAGCTGTCGCGGCATTACGTCCAATGGCAATATCATTATTACTTATTCCTTTTGCACCTGTCCCTAATGCAATGCTATCCATTCCAATTGCATTGGGTGCCGTAGCGGTATCATTCTGCGCCCCACCCGTGCTACTGCCAATCGCTATACCACGTACTCCTGTTGTAGTTGCGGAGTTTCCTAAAGCAATCCCTCCTGTCGCTCCAGCTGCCACTGTCGCTGTATTACCCTGTGCAATTGCAAAATCAGCCAGTGCCTGTGTACCACGCCCCATGGCAATACCCGTATTACCACTAGCAATATTATTCACCCCAATTGCGGTACTACTTATCCCTTTTGAAATATCATTACCAATACCAATACCTGTATTGTATGCTTGACTTGCCAAGTTACCCTGACCAATCACAACATTATAACCTGCAAGAGCAGGATCGCTGGCCGCCGTAATGCTGTTATTACTCCCTATTGCAGTTCCTGCGCCACGATTGGTTATTTTATTGTTTTGACCAACGGCAGTACCTCGACTGAGTACATTATCTCTACCGTCTGGATATACATTAGTTGCCCCAGCTACATTACTGCGACGGTCTGCCAACCGTTGCTGCATGCCAATATCTGTCCCTGTTACTTCACTGCCAGCACCAATTGCAACAGATTCAAGTGTACTTGCATTGGTTCGTGTTCCAACAGCAACAGAGTCCTCTGCCGCATTTGCAGATGTACCAGGGTCATAGTTCCGAATTCCTGAAGCACTTCCAATTGCTACCCCATGCTTGCCTGAAACTGTAGCTGAAAAGCCCAAGGCTATCCCTCCAGTTGCCCCTCGCTGCACTGTTGCAACATTTCCTTGGGCAATTGAGTAATCTGCATCGGCATAACTTTGACGTCCAAAAGCAATGGACGTTTGCCCTGTAACACGGTTTGCAACTCCAATCGCAATACTGTTAGTACCAACTCCTGTACCATCGGTTGAAGCAGCAGCATCGTCCACAATCTGGTTACCAATCCCCATTAATGTATTATAGCCGCCAGTCCACACTGTACTATTACCTTGGCCCATCAATACATTATGAAAATTAGAACTCGAGTTGGAAACATTAGATGAACCGAAAGTTGTCGCTCCACCAGCTCCTCTGATAATATTTTGCCGACCAACTGCAGTTGATGAACCAAATACTCCTCCAGTATCACCTACGGGCACTCCTGGTGCATAACCCACATCTGTTGTACCTCTTCGGTTAACAATCTGCTGTTGAAATCCGGCATTCGTACCACTGATATTATTACCACAGCCAACTGCTGTGCCGTTGTCTCCATTGACTGAAGCCTGTCCTCCCGTACCACACTGAGCCCCCGTTGGTGAAATCGCCATACTGCTGCCATTACTATTGTTCACCACCCCTCCATTGGTGTTGGTCGCAGCAAAAGCTCCTGTACTAAAAAAAACCGAGCTTAATGCAAGAGCAATAAGAGTCGGTTTAAGTTGGGCTTGTTGATCTGTAACAGCAGAAGAGTTGATCTTTGTTTTAATTGAGATATTTGTGTTTACATTGCGTTTTTTAGTTGTACCACGTGCATTTTCAGAAACTACAGTCCATAAATTTAGACTCTTATTCCAAACTAAACGATAAATTTTATTCATAATAAGTACTACTTTAGAGGATTCTAACCTGTACAAATCTAAATAAATAAAACCTACATAAACTTAACAACCAATACACAATTTTAACAATCACATCACATATTTGTTTAATTACATGAATCATTCCTCAAAAGAATATTATTAAACATGATTGTCATAAATCTTTAACAAAATGGGACTTTAAATCTCAAACTCATAAAAATATATTCAGCTGATGTATAAGTATTTTAGATCTATCTCTTAATTTTATTTTAAAATGTATGAAAAAACAAATGCTTAACATTCACAACGATTATCTAAAAATACTTGTGGATACTGCAACCACATTTGGTGTCCCAAAAGGTGAAGTCATTCGATATTGTCAAATTCCTTTATCTTTGCTAACAGATAATAACAACAATGACCGTATAACTTTTGATCAATGGACCGATATTGTGATTCGGTTACTTGATTTATTACCTAACAAAGGAGTTGGCTATCAATTAGGGCTAAATTGTAAATTGACTGCCCATGGTGCGATCGGATTTATACTCTTGAGTAACAGTACAATTGGGAGAGTACTGATTGATTTACAAAAATATTATAGTATGCGCATTCATAAAATGGATTTAGCCATCCTTAACAAAAACAATAAAATTATTATTCGACTTACCCCACTCTATCAACTACCCGATCATTTAAACGAAGCCAAAAAAAATATGATCAATAAGTTCTTCATAGAAAGTGCATTGATTGACATTATTACTAATTTACAAATGATCACCAACTTTAATTTAACCGGGATTAATATTCATGTGACATGGGATAAAGAGGAATATCACAATCTCTATGAAAAACGTTTACCTGCTTTTCATTTTAATAGGGATCATAATCAAATTATTTTTGACCTTAAATGTCTAGATCTTCCTCTGACTTTTAGTTCAGATACTGCTTACCAACTTGCAATGGAACTGGTCAATAAAGAATATCTTTTTTATAGAGATCAAGATAATAAAATTATTTTAAAGGTCAATCAGCAACTCAAATTTACACCTGGTCTAGGTTTTCCTAGTCTCGTTGATGTTGCAAATAAACTAAAAATATCAGAAAGAACCTTAAAAAGAGAATTGGCACTCGCTAATACAACCTTCTCGGCATTGCTGCAATCCAAAAAATTTGAATTGGCAAAAAAGTTAATTGATTCAAATCGAAATATTCAAGAAATATCTGATTTATTAGGCTATAGCCATATTAGCGCATTTTCCAGAGCATTTTTTGGCTGGACGGGGAAAAAACCGAGTGACTATATTCGTGAACAAAGGGTTTCTATTAAAAACTATTATCTAGAACCACCACAAAAACCATATTAATCGTTTTTTAATTATTCCTTTTTCACCGACTGACTAAACATATTAACTCTTAAAATTAAACAGATTATGCCTTTTCAATAAAAGTCATTTCTTTATTTTAAAAATGAGGTTAGATTATAAATACTCAGTTTCCCCCTCAGTTGTCGATACCCCGAATTAGGCAACTGAGGCTTTTTATTTTTTATCAAAGTGATTTTTTAACATCTAGTTAATTTAATATACTAAATCAGCATAAAACAATTAATTTAAACTTTCAGTGAACATCGTCTAAATTTTTCAAATGGTTATCTTTATATATTTTCAACCGTAATATACATTTCTGATTAAAAAGAACTAAATTTCTCTAACTCATCAATCAGTTGTTTCTTTAATTCATCATCATAAATTTTAAATTTTAGGTTTTCAGTATAACTTTCCGCAAAAATTAAACGGCTAAACTCACTGTTCGCCAACCCCTTGGTCAGCAAGAATGCCTGATAGGCTGCCAGTAAAGCACTCACTCGATGATTGAGTGGCTTTTTATCTCTTGTATTAACGCTTTCATTCTGCATATAAATATTTCCCTCATCCTTAAAATCCCCATATCCACAGTGATTTAAAGTTCTCAAGATATAGCTTCATCTTTTTATCATTATTTTTTATTATGTGAATTACCATAATATTTTTACATGACATTTTTATGACAACCAACACATTCATAAAAAAGCAATTAAGATCAGCTAGATAAGTTTTCTTATATAGACTATGCTGTATAAGCCTCTTATATGTGATCTATAACAATGAGCGATATCAGCCTGTTAATCGAATTGAATCAAATGATTGATTATTATATTTCGCGTAACGGCTATCGTCCGACTCGGATTCTGCTAGGCTATAAATCCTATACCGCACTGATGCAAGATCAACATTTTGCTCAAGATGTTATAAATTCTGCTTTAGATCCAAATAAGCGAAAATATAAGAAGCTGAAAATCAAAGTCACCAAAGATGACCATCAATTAGAACTTGAATAATCAAAGTGATCACTTTTATGTCGAATTCAAAGGATAGAAATCTCTCATAAAATGCTTGAAAATAGCCCCCATAAGACAGCCTGCTTGAAGTGAATCCATGATTATAAAAGCAACCCAACACGATCATTCTACGTTAATAGAAATATGGGAAAAATCGGTTAGAGCGACACATGACTTTTTACCTGAAACCATGATTTCAGAACTCAAACCGCTGATCCTGAATGAATATTTTCATCATGTTACACTGCATAAATATGTGATTGAGCATAAAATTGTCGGCTTTTTAGGCTGTAGTAGCGACAATATTGAAATGCTGTTTATTCTGCCAGAATATCGAAGATCAGGGATCGGCAAAGCTTTACTCGATTTTGCAGTTAAACAACTTCAGATCTATAAAGTTGATGTCAATGAACAGAATCTCCAAGCTGTTAACTTTTACCAAAAAATGGGATTTCATACGGTAAGTCGCTCAGAACTCGATGGCCAAGGTAATCCCTATCCGGTTTTACATCTACAAATGACCCCTTAAGCAGCAATGCTTAGGGGGCTATTCTCCCTCATAGATAAACACTTGTTCAATGCTCAATCCAAAGGCATGTGAAATCTTAAAGGCAAGCGCTAGACTTGGATCATAACGCTCCTTTTCAATCGCATTGATGGTTTGCCGCGACACGCTGACATAATCCCCCAAGTCACTTTGCGACCAGCCTTTGTGTTTTCTCAATTCAGGTAGATTATTTTTCATCTATATTTCCAAGTTCCAACGATGGTCGCAATCGACCAAAGCATTGCCATCATTGGCCAAATGATAAACATTGTGAGTTTTGGAAATCCAACATTTTCCAGAAAACCATAACTAAAGGTGATCAGTGATGTTCCGATAAAACTCATACCTAAGGCTTGTAATTGTATCTTCTGTTGCAGCTCATCAAAGCGCTTGAATTGTTGAATAATCACCCATGCAATGACCAATGCAGGTAACATCGGCGTTAATGAAACAACAATTTTAAGCCATTGTATATCAATAAAATTTAAGGATTTTAAAGAGCCAATCAAAACCACCATATAAATTGAAATTGCGATGAGCAATTGCAACAAGTTTCGAGAATGATTCATACTGCACCATGTAAAGTAAGCTTTACAACAATATATAAACCACTCCGCAAAATGTAAAGTACACTTTACATTATTTTTTATTCAATCCTTAACATTTTGTGTTTATCTCCTTACCGAATTGATCATTTTGAAAGACAAGTTAAGCAAATGAGTCACTGAGCAAATTTATTTTTTCTTCTAATATGCCGCTATTGAATAGCAACCTTCGAGCTTTAGGTTCACATGACTCAATCACCAAAAGTTAAACGCAGTTTTCTTCACAGTCCAACTGCACAAAAAATGCTGAATAGCCGTAGGGGACGTCAGGCACGCCAAGTCCTCTCCAATGCAACAGATCGTCTCTTACGTGGTCAGCAACTGGCACTTTCAGGCAGAACACCTTTTGATATTGTGTATCAACGTGAAATTATTAGCTTACGCCACTATACGGTTGCAACAGACAGTACCGTAAAGCATCGTATTCCTTTGGTCATCGTGCCACCGCTTGCCGCGAATATGCTGATCTATGACTTATTCCCAAGCCGTAGTCTGGTGGCTTATTTTCTCGCACAAGGTTTTGATGTTTATCTGATTGATTGGGGGACACCAAGCCTACGCCAAGCCAAATATAATCTGGGTACATATGTGAAAACCTTTATGCCAGACTTTATTGAGAAAATCCGTGCGCATAGTGGTCAGCAACAATTATCGCTGTATGGTTGGAGCTTGGGTGGTGCGTTATCACTCTGCTATACCGCGCTGTTCAAAGATAAAAACATTCAGAATATGGTCATCTTGGCATCCCCGATTAATACCCATAAATCGGGTTATATGGGTAAGTTCTACCAACGCCTGACCGTTCCAGCACAATGGATTCGTAGCAATACCAAGTTTCGTATCCATCAAGTGCCTAGTCGCGTGTTTCATATTCATGGCTGGCAAAATACCTTAGGGTTTAAATTGACCGATCCAATTGGCAACTTTAAAAATTATTGGGAACTGCTAAAAAATCTGAATGATCGCCAATTTGTGATTAATCACGCCACTTCCAGTTCTTTTGTCGATCATATGCTGGCTTATCCAGGTGGCGTGATGCGCGATATTATTCTACGTTTCTGGATTGATAATGAGCTATCTACAGGCTCAGTCCAATTTGGTGAGCAAAGTGCCAACCTGAAAGATATTGATTGTTCCGTACTGGCAGTAGGCGGTCGTAGCGATATTATTGTAACGGCGGAAGCAGTGCGCCCTCTTATGGATTTAATCAGCAGTACCGACAAACAGTTTGAAATTGTTCCTGGAGGGCATATGGGCTTGGTTTCAGGAAGTCAGGCACCCGAATTGGTCTGGCCTGTCGTCACTCAATGGTTAGCGCAACGTTCTGACTAAAATTATCCTTAAAACAAAAAGGCTGCCGATAGGGGCAGCCTTTAACATAAGCCGATCTTCGATTTATCCATCATGCAAAGTGCTGATAGCGATGCAATACCAGACCTTCTATATTGACGGGCGTACCTAATAAATAGCCTTGTAGTTGATTGCATCCCAAACTGGTCAGGATATCCGCTTGCTGTTGTGTTTCAACCCCTTCTGCTGTCACGACTAAGCCCAATTTTGCAGCCAGATGGATAATACTTTCTAAAATGGCCTCTTCTTTTGAATTCGGTTTCAGATCAATCAGGAAACCTCGATCAATTTTCAATTCATCGACTGGTAAATCTTTTAAATACAAGAAACTTGAATAGCCTGTACCAAAGTCATCAATTGCAATTCGAATCCCAAGTTTACGTAAACGTTCCAAGGTACGAATACTGGAATCAATATGATGCATTGCTGTAGATTCAGTAATTTCAAGAATGAGATGATGCGGTTGGATCTGATATTGTTCTAATAATTGTTCTAATACACTAAAAAGCTTTTTATTTTCAAATTGCAGAGCAGATAAATTAACAGCGATTGGATAAAAAGGACTGCTACTTCGTTCCCACTGCTGAATCTGTATACAGGCCTGTTCAAGTGCCCAATATCCCATCGGAATAATCAATCCAGTTTTTTCAGCACCCTCAATAAACATTTGCGGTGTCAATAAGCCCAGTGTTGGGTGTTTCCATCGAATTAAGGCTTCTACCCCACAGACCTCATAATTCGAGGTAAATTTGGGTTGATAAAACAGCACAAATTG
Organism: Acinetobacter sp. NBRC 110496; assembly: GCF_000876115.1. Lineage (NCBI taxonomy): Bacteria > Pseudomonadati > Pseudomonadota > Gammaproteobacteria > Moraxellales > Moraxellaceae > Acinetobacter > Acinetobacter sp. NBRC 110496. The sequence continues at coordinate 17,767 of NZ_BBTF01000035.1, read as the reverse complement.
TTGCTCATCAACCGCCTTATAGAGATCATTGATCAGTTTGGACTGACTGCGTACATCTTGCTGATCTGACATTGAGTGGAACATGGTATAGGTGTTACGGCCCTGATCTTTGGAAATCAGCATTGCAACATCCGCATTAATCAACAGGTCTTGAACATTGGTACCATGTTCAGGGTACATTGCAATCCCGACGCTGGCAGAAATATTAATATCTTTTGCCGCAATCAGATAAGTTTCCTGAATGTAATGCAAAATATCTTCTGAAAGCTGCATCGCTTCATTGATATCGGTATTCTCAGAAATTAAGACGAACTCATCTCCACCAATCCGAAACAGCTTATGACTTGAGCCCAGCTTATTGTATAAACGATTCGCCATCTGAATCAGTAACTGATCACCAATATGATGACCAAAGGCATCATTTACTGATTTAAAGCGATCTAGATCGATATATAAAAATGCCGCTTTTTGCTTATTTAAGCGATGATGATTGAAGTCCTCTTCTGCATGCTCAGTCAGGTATAAGCGATTGGGTAATTTGGTCAGTGTGTCATGTAAAGACTGGGTGGCTAGTTCTTTATTAATTAAAGTGAGTTGCTCATTCCTTTCTTCAAGTCTAGCCTCCAGTATCGCAACGGCAAAACCAGCAACAAAAACCAGACTGGTAATAAAAATAATCGTAAACAGTAAAACGCTTTGCCCTGTCTGCTCTGAAGTCAAAACTTGCGCCAGACTTTCATCAAAGTAGGTTGCAGCCATCCCTGTATAGTGCATTCCCACAATACTAAAGGCCATGAGTACAGCAACAACCCCCTTGAGCAAGGTACGATATTTGACTGCTGTTTTATATTTAAAAATAAAAAAGAAACTTAGACCTGAACCACTAATTGCAATTAAGACTGAACACAAGACCAGTAAAGGGTCGTAATGCATGGCATGATGTTCAACCGTCAGTGCCGCCATACCCGTATAGTGCATTCCGGATATGCCAAGTCCCATAAACACGGCACCGAGAATCAAGCGCGGGATAGGCAAAGTCGGTCTTGAAGTCAGCCAAACAGCAAAGGTAGAAGCAACGGCCCCCACTAGGTAGGAAAGAACGGTCAAATTAACATCAAAAAGATAGCCTTCTGGCAAATGGCTAGCCAGCATTCCCACAAAGTGCATTGACCATATGGCTAATCCTAAAATCAGCCCACTCGCCATTAAAATGCTTTTTTCAAACTTTTTATAAGCAGCTTTAAAAACGAGTTCTTCCATCGAAACTGCAGCGTAACATGTCGCGACTGCAACCAAAATGGAAACGATGACCAATGTGCTATCGTAATCAACGTGAACCATAAAGGACTTCCATGATTATTCAGTACTTTTTTTTATATGATGAGCAAAAATGCCCGAAATCCGAACGACGTTTCACACCCAAAGAAGCCATGAAGACTGGATTCATAAACTTTCCTTAACAATAACATCATCTAGCATAAGGTCAAGTCTTTTTCACTTTATAAATCAATAGAATAAAAGCACATAATCATTTCAAACCAATGAAAAATCTTGTTTTTTTATTACATTTTTTTTACCAAAAGACTCATTTATTTTTACTAGATCATTTTAATTTTTAAGTCATGACAAATTCTTTGTTTTTAATCGTGCAGATACCCCAAAGCATGCAACACTTTTTCTATTTAATCAGAACCTCTTACAGCAATCAAGCTGATTAAAACACCAACAATATAAGCTTATTTTTTTATCTATATTGTTATAACTCTGTTATTGGCTGGCATAAAAAAGCTCGCTTATTTCAACATGTTTTTTTGCTGAAATGAGCACCTAACCTCGTTCTTGTTTTTACCTACGGTTTTGTTCGCTGGAATCCTGAATAGGATCTTTTTCACAACGGCGGTGATATGCTTCGCTAACGCATGTAGCAGCTCGATTATCCAATAAAAACCCCTGTACAAACCGGGGCTTTTAAAGATTAGAGCAGAACTTAGTTCTTCTCTTTATCTACGATTTTGTTTGCTTGAATCCAAGGTATGAACAAAAATGGGAAGCGTTGCTTCCCATTTTTTGTGTAAGGCACGTAACCTTAGTTCTTTTCTTTATCTACGATTTTATTCGCTTGAATCCAAGGCATCATCGCACGTAACTTGTTACCTGTTACTTCAATACCATGCGCAGCGTTTTGACGACGACGTGCTGTCATTGATGGGTAGTTTAATGCACCTTCTTGGATGAACATCTTCGCATATTCACCAGACTGGATACGTTTCAATGCATTACGCATTGCTTCACGAGACTGTTCATTAATGACTTCAGTACCCGTCACATATTCACCATATTCAGCGTTGTTAGATACTGAATAGTTCATGTCCGCAATACCGCCTTCGAACATCAAGTCAACGATTAACTTCAATTCATGCAAGCATTCGAAATAAGCCATTTCAGGTGCATAACCAGCTTCAACCAAAGTTTCGAAGCCCATTTTAACCAATTCAACTGCACCACCACAAAGAACTGCTTGCTCACCAAACAAGTCAGTTTCAGTTTCTTCACGGAAAGAAGTTTCGATGATACCGGTACGACCACCACCTACACCAGAAGCATAAGAAAGCGCAACGTTACGCGCATTACCAGAAGCATCCTGGTGGATCGCGATTAAATCAGGAACACCTGAACCACGTTGATATTCCGAACGTACAGTGTGACCTGGTGCTTTTGGAGCAACCATAATCACGTCTAGGTCTTTACGTGGAACAACTTGGTTATAAAGAATAGAGAAACCATGCGCAAATGCTAAAGTTGCGCCTTCTTTGATGTTTGGTTCAATCACGTCACGATAAAGTTGCGATTGAAACTCATCTGGTGTCAAGATCATCACGAGGTCAGCTTGGGCAACAGCCGCTGGAACTTCAGATACTTTAAGACCAGAGTTTTCAGCTTTTTTCCAAGAAGTAGAACCAGCACGTAAGCCAACAGTTACGTCTACGCCAGAGTCTTTCAAGTTAAGTGCATGTGCATGACCTTGTGAACCATAACCAATGATTGCAACTTTCTTGCCTTGGATGATTGATAAGTCACAGTCTTTATCGTAAAAAATTTGCATCTGTTTTCTCCGCTAAAATTTTTGTCATTTCCCTTGTTCTGCAAGGACAGATCTTTTGTAGGCTCCCCCATGATTACCGTTCTGGGTGATCCCCCCTCTTTTTCAAAGAGGGGTTGGGGGAGATTTTTTAAATTGTTAAAACTTTTTCACCGCGCGCGATGCCTGATACACCAGAACGAACAACTTCTAGAATGGTATTTTCTGCCAGCGCATCAATAAAACCATCAATTTTTTCAGTTGTTCCTGCGATCTGAATCGTATAGGTCGTCGGCGTCACATCCACAATCTGAGCACGGAAGATGTCAGCCGTACGTTTGATTTCCGCACGTGCCGCACCCAATGCCTTGACTTTGATCAGCATCAATTCACGTTCAATGTGTGAACCTTCAGACAGATCAACCACTTTCACTACTTCAACCAATTTGTTCAATTGCTTGGTGATCTGCTCGATTTTGTGGTCATCGCCATAAGTGGTTAAGGTCAAACGCGATAAGGTTTCGTCTTCTGTCGGTGCAACATTGAGGGTTTCAATGTTGTAGCCACGTTGACTAAATAAGCCAACCAGACGAGAAAGCGCACCAGCTTCGTTTTCAACGAGTACTGAAATAATATGTCTCATTATGTACGCTCCCCTTTACCTAACCACATATCCTTCATGGACTGACCTGCAATCAACATTGGATACACATGTTCTGTACGATCAACCATGACATTAATGAACACGCATTTATCATTAATTGCCATCGCTTCAGCTAATTTAGAATCGAGCTCGTCAGCATGGTTAATCTGAATGCCCACATGACCATAGGCTTCCATTAACTTGGCAAAGTCAGGTAATGAATCGACATAAGAACTTGAATGACGTCCTTCGTAGTTCATGTCTTGCCACTGCTTCACCATGCCTAACGCCTGGTTGTTCAAGCAAAGAATTTTCACATTCAAGCCATATTGCTTGCAGGTCGACAATTCTTGGATACACATCTGAATTGATGCTTCGCCTGTAATACACACCACCTGCTGGTCAGGGAATGCCAGCTTTGCAGCCATCGCATACGGTAAACCAACACCCATAGTGCCTAAGCCACCAGAGTTGATCCACTGACGTGGACGTTTGTATTTGTAGTAGTTCGCACCAAACATTTGATGCTGACCCACGTCAGAAGTAATGATGGCTTCACCATTGGTCGCACGATCTAATGCCTCAACCACTTGCTGAGGTTTCATTACACCATTTTGACCTGCTTCATAACGCAAGCCATGTACTTTACGCCATTCATTGATCTGAGACCACCATGCTGCAATTGCTTCAGGGTTTGGCTTCGATACATTCATTTGTTTCAATTGCGCCAACATTTCTTGAAGAACAGGCTCTACTGCACCCACGATTGGGATATGCGCCATAATGGTCTTCGAGATGGTTGCCGGATCGACATCAATATGAATGACTTTTGCATTGGTACAGAATTTTGCTGGGTTATTGGTCACACGGTCATCGAAACGTGCACCAATCGCTAAGATCACATCGGCATTATGCATCGCCATATTGGCTTCATAAGTACCATGCATCCCCAACATTCCCACGAATTGCGGGTCGTTACCCGGGAAAGCACCTAAGCCCATTAAAGTATTGGTGACTGGGTAGCCCAACAAGTGTGCAAGTTCAGTCAATAATCCAGAGGCATTACCTTGAACTACACCACCGCCCGTATAAATCATCGGACGTTTCGCGGTAATTAGCTCATCAATCGCTTTGCGAATTTGACCCGAGTGACCACGTGAAGGCGGCTGATATGAACGCATCTTCACTTTTTCAGGATATTCGTAGGCAAATTTTTCCGCAGGATTCGTTGCATCCTTTGGAATATCAACCACAACTGGACCCGGACGGCCAGACGCAGCGATATAGAAGGCTTTCTTAATAATTGCAGGTATTTCACTCGCGTGACGCACTTGGAAACTGTGTTTTACGATTGGACGAGAAATACCCACCATATCGGTTTCTTGGAACGCGTCCTCTCCAATCAGATGGCTTGCAACCTGACCAGACAAAATCACCATTGGGATTGAGTCCATATAGGCTGTTGCGATTGGAGTGACGGTATTGGTTGCGCCCGGCCCTGAAGTGACCAGTACTACACCAGTCTTACCTGTTACGCGCGAGTATGCATCTGCCATGTGACCAGCAGCTTGCTCATGACGAACGAGGTAATGGTTAATTTTGTCTTGTTGAAATAGCGCATCATAAATATGTAATACAGCGCCGCCTGGATACCCAAAAACATGCTCTACGCCTTCGTCCGCAAGGGCACGAACGAGCATTTCACCACCAGATAAAAGTTCCAACGTGATTCACCCTAGTGTTAGCACAATTTATGGGAGACATAAATTGTGTGTTATTCATTAACTTTTGCACTTCTTATAAGTGTGCGTATTCTACTCGTTTTTGCTGCAATAGGAAAAATTTTCTGAGACTCATCAGCCGTATAAACTTGATGACATCTCGAATCAAAATGTGCTGGGATAAGCAGATTTCAAAACGTCATTCTCTCGGCTAGAAAGAATGTCCATTGCAAGCCATGACATTTATTCGAAGGGTGATCAAATAAACACATATAAAACTTGAGAAAGCATTCTTGTTTCTTTCATAAGCAATGTCAAGAACAAAGAAAAGGTTTTTAACGAATATTTTTTGGCTGTTGTTTTTTTAAACACATTTCACGAAATATTTTGGTCTTTTTAAATGCCCTTTTATCAAAAAACTATTTTCTTTTTATTGAAAACTAGGCATTGTAAACTACTTGATTAGGCACTTTGGTCGAATATAAATATATTTTCTTGGGGAGATCAAATATGAAATCATCTTATTTAAAAACAAGCTTATACACGATTACAGCAACGATAATGCTGCTCTGTTCAAGCCAAAACCATGCACAGCAATATTATAAATGGGTCGATGCCAGTGGTTCGACCCATTACACCACCACACCACCACCGAAAGGTGCAAAACGTTTGGACAAAGTTTCGACTTATGGCAATAGCCATCAAACCACCACCCCAACCACTCAGCAAGGGCAGCAAGCCACTTCTGAAGCTGCGCCCAATATACCGCAACAGACATCTCAAACAGCACCTGTAGCACCAGCAAACACAGTTAAACCGCAGAGCCCGCCACCTGCCTCTGCTGTATCTGCTAAATAAACACAACGACAATCCTGCAAGGTCATCTTCAATACAGTGGCCTTGTAGATAAAATCCCGATCTAAAAACTGACAATTACTACAATTTTGCGCTATGCTGTGCAGCAATCTTAACTTTACTTTTTTGTTGTATCGCATATCCCTATGACGACTTCTCACATTGACTCCGAATATCAAGCAAGTGCTATTGAGCCCCAAGTTCAACAAGACTGGGACAATCGCAAAGTTTTTAAAGTTGCAGACACTGTAGAGGGCAAACATCGCTATATCCTGTCGATGTTCCCGTACCCAAGTGGCAAACTGCATATGGGGCATGTGCGTAACTATACCATTGGTGACGTGATTAGCCGTTTTTATCGTTTAAAAGGCGAAACCGTATTACAGCCGATGGGTTGGGATGCATTTGGTTTACCTGCTGAAAATGCAGCGATTGCGCATCAGGTAGCACCTGCAAAGTGGACCTTTGAAAACATCGCTTATATGCGTGATCAATTAAAAAAATTGGGTTTGTCTGTGGATTGGGATCGCGAATTTGCGACCTGTACACCAGAATACTACCACTGGGAACAATGGTTATTCGTACAACTTTATAAGAAAGGCTTGATCTATCGTAAGCTTTCAACAGTCAACTGGGACCCTGTAGACCAGACCGTGTTGGCCAATGAACAAGTTGAAAATGGTCGTGGCTGGCGTTCAGGTGCATTGGTAGAAAAACGTGATATTCCAATGTACTACTTCCGCATCACTGACTATGCACAAGAATTATTAGACGACCTAGATACCTTGCAAGATGGCTGGCCACAACAGGTCTTGACCATGCAACGTAACTGGATTGGCCGTTCGACGGGGATGGAGATTACCTTCCCTTCTGCCAATACTGAAATCTATGCAGATGGCTTAACGGTTTATACCACACGTGCTGATACCTTGATGGGGGTGACCTATGTTGCTGTTGCAGCAGAGCACCCTCTGGCCCTCAAAGCAGCCGAGAACAACCCTGAACTTGCTGCATTTATTGAAGAATGCCGTATGGGTTCAGTCGCAGAAGCTGATTTAGCCACTGCTGAAAAGAAAGGCATGGCAACAGGCTTATTTGTGAAGCATCCAGTGACAGGCGAAGACCTCCCTGTTTGGATTGCCAACTATGTCTTAATGTCATACGGTTCAGGCGCGGTGATGGCGGTGCCTGCACACGATGAACGTGATTTTGAATTTGCCAATAAATTTAACTTGCCAATCAAGCAAGTGATTGATGCCAAAGGCGCCGATGATGCTGAATACTCAGCAACTGAATGGCAAGAATGGTATGGTTCAAAAGAAGGCAAACTGGTAAATTCTGGCGAGTTTGATGGTTTAGCATTCCAAGCTGCTTTTGATGCTTTCCTTGCAAAATTAGAACCACAAGCTTTGGCCAACTCTAAGGTTCAATTCCGTTTACGTGACTGGGGGGTTTCCCGTCAACGTTACTGGGGTTGCCCAATTCCAATGATCAACTGTAACAGCTGTGGCCAAGTGCCAGTTCCAGAAGATCAATTGCCTGTGGTATTACCGACCGACGTGGTTCCAGATGGTTCTGGTAACCCATTGAACAAGATGCCAGAGTTTTACGAAACCAAGTGCCCAAGCTGTGGTGCCGATGCGCGTCGTGAAACAGACACCTTGGATACCTTTGTAGAATCATCTTGGTACTATGCACGTTATGCCTCTCCTGATTTCACTGGTGGTATGGTAAAACCTGAAGCGGCGCAAAACTGGCTTCCAGTCAACCAATACATCGGTGGTGTTGAACATGCGATTCTGCACTTACTTTATGCACGTTTCTTCCATAAATTGATGCGTGATGAAGGCGTAGTACAAGGCAATGAACCATTCACCAACTTGCTCACCCAAGGCATGGTGTTGGCCGATACCTTCTATCGTGAAGCGGAAAGTGGCAAGAAAACCTGGTTTAACCCTGCTGACATCGAATTAGAGCGCGATGAGAAAGGCCGTATCCTGTCTGCGAAATATTCAGGTGATGGTCAGGAAGTTGTGATCGGCGGACAGGAAAAAATGTCCAAGTCGAAAAACAACGGTATTGATCCACAAGCCATTATTGACCAATACGGCGCAGATACTGCACGTGTCTTTATGATGTTTGCGGCACCACCTGATCAATCATTAGAATGGTCGGATGCCGGTGTTGAAGGCGCCAACCGCTTCCTGAAACGTGTCTGGCGTTTGGCAGTTGGTTTCTTGGAAAAAGGCAATCAAGCAACGGCTATCGACAGTGCAAATCTGTCGAAAGATGCACAAGACTTACGTCGTAAAACCCATGAAACCATTCAGAAAGTGGGTGATGACATCGAGCGTCGTCATGCCTTCAATACGGCGATTGCTGCATTGATGGAATTACTCAATGCCAGCAACAAGTTTGAAGCAAAAGATGACAACGATGTTGCTGTTGCACGTGAAGCCATCACCACCTTGTTAACTTTGCTTGCTCCATTTGCACCGCACTTGAGCCAGACCTTGTTAACCCAGTTTGGTTTGGAGTTAACAACGGTTGAATTCCCGCAAGTGGATGAGTCAGCGTTAACCCGTAATACACAAACGATTGTTGTACAAGTGAATGGTAAACTTCGTGGTAAGTTAGAGGTCGCTGTCGATATGTCTAAAGAGGACGTATTGGCTTTGGCAAAAGCATTACCTGAAGTTCAACAATTCTTGACTGGTCCAACCAAAAAAGAAATTGTGGTACCGAACAAACTCGTTAATTTAGTTGTTTAATAATTCGTTCTTGCCTCTCTTTGTAAAAAGAGAGGCATCCCCTCGTGAAACCAGAGGGATAAGAATAGATTTCATTAGAGGAATAAATATGCACTTAGCGCAACGTGCAGCTGCTATCGTTCTCACTTTAGGCCTAAGTGCAGGCTTAGTCGGCTGTGGCTTTCACTTAAAAGGAAGCAACACTACAGCAGCACCATTGGTTTATAACAAACTAACTTTAGTATTGCCTGACAATACCGATGAGTTGGAAAATCGTCTCAGTATCTATCTCAGTGCGACAGGTGTACAGCTCAGTAACGCGAATGATGCTTATGTACTTCGTATTCTGGATTACACGCCGCGTCGCCAATTGTTGAATGGTAAGTTGACCGAAGTATTGCTACGTTTAACCGTGACCTTCCAGATTGAAGACCGTCAAGGCAAGAAAATCACTGAACCACGTACCTTAACCGCCTCTCGTACCTATCAATACGATGTGGCTACAGTGAACACGGATAACCAACAAGAAATCTATCTCAATCGAATTATTGTTGATGATATTGCACAGCAAGTGACTCGTCAGATTGCGGCGAACCGTTTACCCAAAGCTCAGCCATAATCACGCTTTATGAAACTGGATTATGTTCAAGCCTTAAAACGTGTAGGTGAGGCTCGCGGTGCATGGATTATCCATGGACAAGAGCCTTTACTGGAGCAAAACCTGCTCGATGCATTCCGTAAGAGCTGGCAACAGCAAGAAGTTGAACGGCAACGCTATGATATCAATAGCGTGAATGACTGGAAAAATGTCTTTAACGCACTGAATAGTTTATCCCTGTTTTCACAACAACTTGCGATTGAAGTACATGGCAATATCAAGCCCGATGCCAATGGCTTGAAACAGCTGAAAAGCTATATTCAACATAATGAACATAACCTCTTATTGGTTGTTTTACCCAAACAGGACAGTAGCAGCTTAAAGTCTGCCTTCTTCCAAGTGGTTGAGGCCAATGGTGTGGTGGTTCCACTCACCGCAACCTATCCACAAGATCGACAACGTATCTTAGCCTTAGAAGCAGAAAAGCTTGGTATTCAGCTCAATCATGATGCATGGCAATGGCTGATGCAGCATCATGAACATAATCTTCTGGCTGCCAAAAATAGCCTGATGCGTGTTGCCGATACCTTTCCCGATATTCAACAGATTCAGATTGAACAGCTTTATGCCTGCTTACAGGATCAATCGCGTTATACCACCTATGATCTAAGTGATGCTTTACTGGCAGGAAATCTGGCACAGTCCGTCAAGATTTATCAATATCTGATTGCTGCGGGTGAACCTGATAGTCTGATCTTATGGACCCTGAGCAAAGAAATGCGCTTATTGATGCAATTGTTTGAACAACCGCATAATGCAATTCAACTCGGGATCTGGAAAACCAAAGTTTCACAGTATCAACAAGCGCTACGCCGTTTAAATCCAAGACAGTTTCTAACTTGGTCTGATTTATTATTGCGTATTGATGCAGCGATTAAAGGCATGTCTAAGGAAAATCCAGAACAACTAATGCTACAAGCTTTAGCTGAACTCTGTGGTACGACCTTATTCACACAACCTAGTTAAGCCTAAGCATCCAAAAATAAAAATAAGGGATGACATGATGTCTTTTGATTTAAATCCCCTCTACATTGAGCAGATAAAAAATCTATTTAAGCATGCAGACAGCCTGATCATCAGTGCTGGTGCTGGTATGGGTGTCGATTCAGGTTTACCTGATTTTCGGGGCAATCAAGGCATGTGGCAAGCTTATCCAGAGCTGGGCAAACAGCGCATCGATTTTAGCGAAATTGCTAACCCAGCTGCGTTTAAACGGCATCCACATTTAGCTTGGGGTTTTTATGGGCACCGCTTGGCACTCTATCGCCAAACCACGCCTCATCAAGGCTTTGCCCTGCTGAAGCAATTGGCTGAGCAATTAGAACTGCCCTATTTTGTATTTACCTCGAATGTCGATGGGCAATTTCAAAAAGCAGGCTTTGCAACTGATCAAATTTATGAATGCCACGGCAGTATCCACTATTTGCAATGTCTGAATGTCTGTCAGCAACATATCTGGTCAGCGAATGAATTGAGTCCAGACATTGCTCAACACAATTGCCAATGGCAAGGACCATTACCACAATGCCCTGTCTGTGGCCATTTAGCACGGCCAAATATTTTAATGTTTAATGATGCAGCTTGGATTAGCCAACGCCAGATACAACAAGCAAAACGCCTCGATCTCTTTTTAAAAAATCACCATCAAGCTGTTGTGATTGAAGTGGGGGCAGGTACCGCCATCCCCACCGTACGCTCTTTTAGTGAACGATTTGCCCCGCGGCTGATTCGGATTAATCCACGCGAATCTGCGATCCCGTCACAAGCAGGTATTGCCCTTCCTTCAAATGCGCATGCAGGTATCTCTAGTATTTATCGGATTTTTATAGAATAACTTGGCCGCAAAAAGGAAAATAATTCTCATTATAGTTTAAAAATATTCACGCTTTATCCTCATTTCACTTTTATACTAGCTCCAGTTTCTCACTTTTGACCTGTTGACATGCCAAAAACAAACACTAAAAAGATTCAGCCTCGTAAAATCATCATGATTGCAATCGGGGTATTGATTATTGCAGCACTCGGCTGGATGTTCTTCAAACCGAAAGCCCAAGCACCTCAATATATTAGTGCCGAAGTTTCTCGTGGCGATATTGAAAACTCGGTCTTGGCAACAGGGGTACTTGAAGCCACCAAAATGGTCAGTGTCGGGGCACAGGTCTCTGGTCAGGTGAAGAAAATGTATGTTCAATTGGGTGACCAAGTAAAACAAGGTCAGTTGATTGCACAAATTGATTCAATTCGTCAGGAAAATGAACAGAAAACTGCCGAAGCCAACATTAAAAACCAGCAGGCACAATTGGCCGTACAACAAGCCAATTTGGCCAAAGTTGAGGCAGAATATAAACGTCAGCAAGCCATGTTCAGTCAAGATGCAACCTCACGTGCCGAGCTGGAAGCGGCATTAGCCAATTTTAAAACAGCACAGGCACAGATCACATCGATTAGTGCGCAGATTGAACAGTCCCGCTTAACCTTGGCAACAGCGAAGGAAAATTTAGGCTATACCCGTATCATTGCACCGATGGACGGAACCATTGTGGCCATCGTGACCGAAGAAGGTCAAACGGTAAACGCGAACCAAACGGCGCCGACCATTGTCAAATTGGCGAAACTCGACACCATGACCATCAAGGCGCAGATTTCTGAAGCAGATGTCATGAAAGTTGAAAAAGGCCAAACCGTTTATTTCACCACCTTAGGGAATAGTGACAAGAAACATTACGCAAAATTGCGTCAAGTTGAACCCGCACCAAATTCAATTAATACCGAAACCAGCAGTAGCAGCAGTTCATCAACCTCCAACGCTGCGGTTTACTATAACGCGCTATTTGATGTCCCAAATGAAGATGGCAAACTCCGTATTGATATGACTGCACAAGTGTATATTGTGCTGGCAGAAGCGAAGAATGCACTGACCGTTCCTGCTGCTGCCATTCAGACCCAACGTGGCAACCGTGGTAGTGGTAAAGGTAATTCAGCCAATGCCAACAAATCAGAACAAGCGAAAAAACCAGATGCTGACCAGACCCAACGTCCAAAACGTCTGGAGTTGAGCGAAGAAGAAAAAGCCTTGATTGCACAAGGTAAAGCATCAACAGGTATGGTTCGAGTCCTACAAGCCGATGGTACAGCTCAACCACAGCCTGTACTCATTGGTCTGAATAACCGTGTTACAGCACAAGTGCTGAAAGGCTTAAAACTGGGTGATCAAGTGGTGATTGCCGATGCATCTGACAGCTCAAATGAAGCAGCCAAACGTAGCAGCCAACGTGCAATGAGAATGTAATATGACTCAAGATCAAATACATTCATCACAGCCACTGCTTGAGGTCAGTCAGCTCACCCGTGAATTTCCGGCAGGTGAAGGAACAGTACAAATCCTGAAAGGGATTGATCTCAAGATTTATGCAGGTGAACTGGTTGCCATCGTTGGACAATCTGGTTCTGGTAAATCGACCCTGATGAATATCTTGGGGTGTCTGGATAAACCGACTGCAGGCAGTTATCAGGTCAATGGTCGGGAAACACGCCAGCTTGAACCGGATGAACTGGCACAGTTACGCCGTGAATATTTTGGTTTTATTTTCCAGCGTTATCATTTACTTGGTGATTTGAGTGCTGCGGGCAACGTTGAAGTCCCTGCCATTTATGCTGGCGTAGACAGTCACATTCGCCAAGAACGTTCTGCGGAACTGTTATCTGAACTGGGCTTGGCTGAACGGTTGCACCATCGCCCGAGCCAGCTCTCAGGCGGTCAGCAACAACGTGTTTCGATTGCCCGTGCGTTAATGAACGGTGGGGATGTCATTCTTGCCGATGAGCCCACAGGTGCCTTGGATAAACATAGTGGTATTGAGGTGATGCGTATTTTGCGTGAACTGAATGCCAAAGGTCATACCATTATTCTGGTCACCCACGATCTCAATGTTGCCAAAAATGCGACACGTATCATCGAGATCAGTGACGGAAATATTATTTCAGACCGTGCCAATACGCCCGAAAATACCGATCCTGACCTAGAACGCCAGCCACTGCAACGCACAACACAGAAGAAAACCTCTGCTTGGCGCTCTTTCTTCGACCGTCTGGGTGAAGCCTTCCGTATGGCGCTGCTGGCCATGAATGCCCATCGCATGCGTACGTTTTTGACCATGCTTGGGATTATCATCGGGATTGCATCTGTGGTCTCGGTAGTGGCGCTCGGCAATGGCTCACAAAAACAGATTCTGGAAAATATCAGTAGTCTGGGAACCAACACCATTACCGTCTATCAAGGACGTGGTTTTGGTGATAATTCACGTGCCTCCCAAGTTAAAACACTGGTTCCCGCCGATGCAGAAGCACTGGCTGAACAACCTTATGTTGATGGGGTCAGCCCTTCAGCCAATACCAGTGTGACCTTACGTTATAAAGATACCGAAGCCTCAGCAACGGTCAATGGTGTCAGTGCTGACTTCTTCTATGTTCGGGGTCTGACCTTTAAATCGGGGCAGCCTTTTGATAAAAGCAGCGTTACCCAACGTGCACAAGATGTGGTGATTGATACCAATACGGAAAAGACCTTCTTTGCAGATGGTACCAATCCTGTTGGTCAAGTCCTGCTCTTGGGGAGCGTGCCGAGCCGTATTATTGGCGTGATTGACGCACAGCAAGGCTTCATGAGCTCAGACAGCCTGAATGTCTATCTGCCCTACTCGACCGTGATGAGCCGGATGTTAGGACAATCCAATGTTCGTAGCATCATCGTGCGGATTAAAGATGAATATCCAAGCAGTGCTGCCGAGAATGCGATTTTAACCCTGCTTGAACAGCGCCATGGCGCACAGGATGTGTTTACCCAAAACTCTGACAGCATTCGTGAAACCATTCAGCAAACTACAGCCACCATGACCTTGCTGATTTCAGCAATTGCCGTCATTTCTTTGGTTGTTGGTGGTATTGGCGTCATGAATATTATGCTGGTCTCGGTGACCGAACGTACACAGGAAATCGGGGTGCGTATGGCCGTGGGTGCACGACAAAGCGATATTTTGCAGCAATTCCTGATCGAAGCAATTCTGGTCTGCTTATTAGGCGGCGTGCTTGGTGTTCTCCTGTCCTTGGGGATTGGACAAATCATTGGCCATTTTGCCAAAGGGGTAATTGAAATGAGTTATTCAACCACCTCCATTGTCGCAGCCTTCGTCTGTTCAAGTCTGATTGGTATTGTATTTGGCTTCTTGCCTGCACGAAACGCAGCACAACTCGACCCAGTTGCTGCCTTAGCGAGAGAATAAGGAATTTGAGTATGTCTTTTCAATTCACAAAATTAGGACTCGCCCTGGTACTTACTGGTTCCTTAGCTGGCTGTTCTGCTGTGGTCAAAACACCCTATAACGCACCAACAGTCCAAGTGCCGCAACAGTTCCAATACGATGCACAGAAAAGCAAGAGTCTGAATCTAACCGATCAATGGTGGACCCTGTTTAATGACGCTCAACTAAATCAGTTGGTCTCTCAAGTCTTGGCTAAAAACAGTGACTTAAGCGTTGCAGGGATTACCCTCAAGCAAGCACGACTACAAGCAGGTCTGGCTGAAAACAGACAAGGGATTCGAACCAGTTCCAGTGTTTCCGCAGGGCATAATATTGATCTACGTTCCGGCGATGGCTCTGACCGCGGTTTATCCACCAGTGTCGGTGTCAGCTATGAACTGGATTTATTTGGCAAACTGGCCAATCAAACCGAAGCCAGTCGTTGGGAAGCACTCGCAACTGAACAGGACTTACAAGCAACTGCTCAAAGTTTGGTAGCAACCACAGCCAAACTGTATTGGCAACTGGGCTATTTGAATGAACGTTATCAAACCATTCAGCAAAACTTGGCATCGACCCAGAAAATCTATTCTTTGGTTCAATCACAGTATAAAGCGGGTGCGGTGTCTGGTTTAGATTTAACCCAAGCTGAGCAATCGGTACAAAGCCAGAAAGCCAGCCTTAGCCAGATCGAACAGCAACGCGTCGAAGCACGTACCGCGATTGCCGTTTTGCTACATGAACCGGTACAACAACTGAATATTCAAGAGCCTGCGCAGTTACCTCGCAATGCCCTCCCGAATATTGCGGTCGGACTCCCTGCTGATATTTTATCGCGTCGTCCTGATTTACAAGCCTCTGAGTTACGCTTGCGTAAGACTTTAGCCAATAAGGATGCGACCAAAGCCAGCTACTATCCGTCGATTAACCTGACTGGGAGTCTCGGCTCTACAAGTACATCATTAACTCAGTTATTGAAGAACCCTGCTCTAACCTTGGGTGCGAGCTTGAGCCTGCCCTTTCTTCAATATAACGATATGAAGAAAAACATTGCGATCAGTGATCTTGAATATGAAAAAGCCATAATCCAATACCGCCAAACGCTATACCAAGCTTTTGCCGATGTAGAGAATGCGCTATCCAATCGTACTCAACTGAATCAGCAAGTACAGTTACAGCAACGTAATGTTGAGCTGGCAGATAAAACTGAACGTTTAACCGAAGTGCGTTATCGCAATGGTGCGATTGCATTAAAGAACTTACTGGATGCACAGGAAACCACACGTAATGCCAGACTCAGCTTGGTTGAAACCAAGCAGAATCAATATATTGCTTATGTGACTTTAATGCAGGCCTTAGGTGGCAGCCCAGTAAAAGAACTGCCATAACCCTAATTTAGACTGCTATGTTTTTGTATTCACTCTACAACAGGCGTTGCAGCATTTTGAATGAGCTTGGCACTTTTGATATTGTCTCGATCATCAAAAACAACCTCATATGAAAGTTGTTGACCATTGAAATATATTTCTGTGGGAGAACCAATAATCTCCCACAGACCAATGGTCGCAATATCCGCGGTGGTATGCCACAGTGTACGGCTGATTCTTGCCCCTTTTGAATATCCCTGCTGGAAGGTATAGATCTCTTTGCGTTCACCATTCTGGATTTCAGATGTGACTGGCGCGCCAAGTTCAGAAATCACATTATTTCGATGTTTGCCAACTTCTAAAACCGATAGATTCTTTTTATGCGGTTGGTTACTTGCCATCACCGCAGCACAACCTTGCAGTGAAAGTACAATTACCAGTCCTAAAGCCACATATGTTTTCTTCATGTTTAAATTAACTTCCCCGAACGCTAAAAAATAATCTGTTTATCGAGATTCTCTTCAGAATTTTCGACTCAAACAAAACCAGCATTAATTAGCATATAAAGTATTTGATGACAAATGATTAATTATACTTATCGATATATTTTCAACTGATCGCTTATTGTTGAATTGAATATTATGTTAAAAATTATGAAACAAGGCTTACTAGTTTTTTATTGACGTAAATATTACTGTTGCATACGCTAATCAGAATAAATCTAAGTAAGATCGAAAATTTAATTGGTTATGCATAGTCTATGTTTAACTATGCATTTAGGGAGAGGAGAAAAGCAAAAATGCTTAGAAAGTTAGGAGAGTTTCCAAATCGAAATACTGTAGAGTATGCAACCTTACTTGTTCATATAAAAAACGTTCTTTTGCCGCAACATCTCCGCTCTTATCATTGGGAGCATGATGAAGACTCAATGATCATTGTAGGCGTTTCATCAAACGGACGGTTGTGTAGGAAAAGTGTTTACCTTGATTCATTAGAATTAGCCGAAGATTTTGCCATCTACTTACATGAACTATTTAAAAAAAGAAAATATAATTCAGACTACAAAATTGAATTACTTGTTGAAACTACTTCTAGCGGTAAAACCGTATCTCGCTGGAAAGAAATTGACTCTAAAAAGGTAAGAGAAGTACTCTCGTCATAAATACACACCAAGACAAAATATTTAAGTAAAATTTGACATGCGTAGCATTCGCCCAAAAATGAGATCAGAGAAAATCCTATGGCAGCATGGCAATTTAAAGTCTGCTTAATTCCCAAAAGCTGGTTCAATGCCAATGGGATAGACGTTTCTAGATTTTATGATGCAGAAGGTCATTATGATGTCTCTTTTACTTGGAAAAATCGTCCAGTAAATAATGTAAAAGATGAAATTATAA